>CAMDEC010000022.1 GCA_945893395.1 Bifidobacterium breve | reverse complement strand
CAGTCTCTCAGTTTTTGGTCTTAATTTTCATAGTTCTGCCGATTTCTGGCGGGGTCGGCAGCCTGCCGTGGCTTTGTCTTATGGCAGTTAGTGCTTTTGCCACCGAATCGGGGATTGGCGACGCTTTGGCCGCTTTCGAGTCAACATGCAACAGCATTTGCTCGCACGTGGCAAGTCGCAATTGTGTCGTCTCATTGAACATCTCGTGGTTGAAATGCAGTCGCTTGGCATCGAAATCGAGAACCTGGGTGGTGACCCTCAGTTTGTCGGCAAGGTCAGCCTCGCGCTCATAAATAATGTGAGTTTCAACCGTGTAATAAGAGTTGCCTGCACTGCGGTATACGTCATTGATGCCGATGTATTGAAATAAAACATCCGACGCCCAACCAAATGCCGTGAGATACGCCGCTTCGGTCATGTGATTGTTGTAGTCAACCCAATCGGCGACAACACTGCACCGGTAAATATCTAGCGGTGCTGGCACGACTTCGCCGACCTTAAGTGGCTCAACTTTCAAAATCATTTAACGCTCTGACCAACAAATCTGCCGAGGCCATCTGGTTTTGCAAGTTTGGCATGAGCCTTGGCGATTGGCTCGAGGCGTACCAAGAGTTCTTTGCCGATCGGCGAGGCCTTCTTGAGGTTTGTGTCGACATGTAAGTAGATATGTTCAGCCGTTGCTACGACCGTGCCATCAGTTTTTGACATCACCGAGTGCAGGTGTACTTTCTTTTCATCCAGCGAGATCACTTGTGCCGTCACGACTATTTCGTCGCCAACCTTGCTTTCGTTGACATAGCGAACATGGCTCTCAAGCGTGTAAAACGACCGACCCGTCGCCAGATAGTCAGAGTTGAAACCGATCGACCTGAAAAATGCGTCGAGCGCTTCGCTTGAGAGTTGCATGTAACGACTGTCGTTGGTGTGTCCGTTGTAGTCGGCCCAATCGGCAGTAATAAATCGTCGTTGTGCTTCGATCGGTTGGTCAATTTTTGTCGGCGCGGGCGTTGCGCCGCTGAACAATTTGCTCTCGTAGTTCGCGAGCACTTCTCCCGCGGCAAAGCCGACTGATTTCAAGCCTTGCATTACGGCGACCAAGCAGTCGTCGCGCAGTTTTTCAAGTTCACGAATTGATTTGGTGCCCGCCTGAGCGTCTGATTGCGAGACGATTTTTTCGAGCAACACATCGTCGAGTTCGGGCACATCCATCAGTTTTGTCCATGGCCACTTGAGGGTCGGCCCGAACTGTGCCATGAAATGTCGCATCCCGGCCTCGCCGCCTGCGATGCGATAAACCAAAAAAGTTCCCATGAAAGACCAGCGCAAACCAGCACCGAATCGAATTGCATCGTCAATCTCTTCGGCGGTTGCCACACCGTCATTAATCAGCCACAGTGCTTCGCGCCACATTGACTCCATTAGGCGATCAGCGATGAAGCCGTCGATTTCTTTTTGCAACATCAGCGGACGCATGCCGATTGATTCGTAGACCTCTCGTGCGCGTTCACGGGCCTGCGTTGATGTTTTGTTTCCACCACAGATCTCGACAAGCGGCAACAAATAAACCGGATTAAACGGGTGACCAACCACGAGCCGTTCAGGGTTGACCATGTCGCGCTGCAACTGCGTCGGCAAAATGCCAGAAGTTGAGGATCCAAAAACAGTGTCGGGTCGCGCGGCACGACTGGCTCGGGCAAAAAGCTCTTGCTTTAACTCCACGCGTTCTGGGGCGCTTTCCTGAACAAAATCAACATCGGTGACGGCAAGTTCAGGTGTCGCGACGAAAGTTATTGTGCCTTCGCGTGGCAGAGGGGCGAGGGTCAGTTTGGCATATGCACGTCGGGCATTTGCCAAGACTTCGCCAATTTTTCGCTCGGCCTGCGGGTCAACATCATAAATTTTTACATCGATGCCGTTGAGGATGAACCGCGCAGCCCAACCTCCGCCAATTACCCCGCCGCCCAACAGGCCGACCGTGCGCAACGGTTCGCTGAGAGTCACGAGTGTTTCGTGAGTTGGAGTTTTTTGCGAACGTCCTGCGGGCCGATCACATTGACATTCATATTTTCGAGAATCTTGACGGCGCGCGCGACAAGATCTGCGTTCGACGCCATTTTGCCGCGCGAGAGATAAATGTTGTCTTCGAGACCGACTCGCACGTTGCCACCAGCCAGCGCGGCCATCGCCACGAATGGCAACTGCATGCGACTAATCGAGAAAGCCGAAAATATCGCACCTGGTGGCAGTTGATTGACCATCGCCATAAAAGTTGACGGATCATCTGGCGCGCCATAAGCAATGCCCATGCACAGTTGAATCATGATCGGGTCGTCGAGCAAACCTTCGGCGATTAGATCTTTGACCATCACTAGATGACCAGTGTCGAAAACTTCGAGTTCGGCGCGAACGCCGAGTTTTTGAACTTGCTTGGCCATTGTGCGTAACACACTTGGTGTGTTGACCATGATGTAGTCGCCACCCGAAGAGAAGTTCATCGTGCCGCAATCGAGTGTGCAAATTTCTGGCAGCAGGCGTGTGACATGCGCGAGGCGTTCGGTTGCGCCGACCATATCGGTGCCGATTTCGTCAAGTGGAAGAACTTTTTCGTCGCCGCCCAGCACCATGTCGCCGCCCATGCCTGCGGTCAGGTTCAAAACGACATCGGTGTTCGACGATCTGATGCGGTCGACAACCTCGGCATAAAGTTCGACATCGCGAGTGCCCTTGCCAGTGCGCGGGTCGCGTACGTGAATGTGCACGATGGCGGCACCAGCCTTGGCGGCATCGAGTGCCGAGTCTGCAATCTGCTTTGGTGTTACAGGAACTTTGTCGCTCTTGCCCGTCGTGTCACCAGCACCCGTCACCGCACATGTAATAAACACATCCCAATTCACAGTTATTCCTTTTCATTAATTTCGAAAATTAGTAGTTCGCTGTCGTCATTGAATCTTACTAGTTTCATTTTTGGGCAAGGTGGGCTTGTGTATTCCCAGTCATCTGGCCAGTCTGACTTGGGGGTGATTGCAAAGGCAGCATCAGACTTTCCCAATGTCTTACATGCCACTTCGGCCATCAAAGGGTTGATGCTTATGTCTTCTAGCGAAATGATGCCTAGACCATTTTCAATGTTGCTTAGTATCCCAATTGCTGGACCGTTGTTTCCAAAGAACACATATTTATTCGAAGAGTCATCGGCAACCAACTCAGTCATTTCGCCAAAGCTAGGCGCTTCTAAAAGTCGATTAGCGCTCCATCTCTCACCATGACCAGACACGCGCCGCCATTCGAATGCCGGATTCGGGGCACTAAATAGTGAAACCACTGGGATCAGGGCAATAAGGAGAATCGGAACACTCGTAATCAAAGAGTTTGTCGGGCCTTCTGGTGAGAAACTTTTTGAGACTGAACTTTTGAAAATTTGTATGAGACCAACTATTGATAGTGATAAGGGAATTAAAAATACGACTATCTCTGGCACGAGTGATCGTCCCGAGAAGTAAAAAAGTGTTGATGAGCCCCAAAGCCCTGAGAATGCAAGAACGATCACAGCATTAAGGTTTTCAACATCTAAGCCGTGGAATCGAACTCTTTTGAAAAGCAAAAGCACACCGATAATCGCGCTGCACCCGAGAATCGAATAGAAAAATATCCATAAACCAAAGTCGGGCATTGGAAGATTCATATACCCGTCTAAACCGTGGACTCGAATCATGGTGAGCCAAGTCGAAACTGAAAGCGATTCACCAAACAACGCATAAATTAAAAAAACAAATCCGAAAGTCAATAACATGATAAAAATAAAAGTAGAGAACAATGCGACCGTCAATGTGCGATTCAGCAATAGGGCAGTCAAAATAATGATTGCTGCGATTGATGCAGGTATTCCAAACTCGGGGTTATTGAACGCTGTGACACCTGCGACGAGTCCGACCAAGGACGCTGAAAGTTGCTGATTTCGAAAACCCTGGGTCTTAGCTAGCCGTAAGAGCGAGGATAGGAGAACGATCGGCAAGACAGTTCGCGCCGGAACCAAGTTCATGTGTTGGGCGATGCTGCCCCAGATTTCATCGTTAGGTTGGACCTTGATAAAAATCACTGATACTGGCAGGAGAGTCGACACCGCCCATGATTTGAGATGTAGAACTTTGCGGGTCACCCAGGCGAGAAGAAAAACCTCAGTCACCACGAGGAAGTTCACCCAAATAAGCGCCGAATTGACCGTCAAAGACGGTGAGAATAGTGCTACAAGTTTTAGTGGCAGACCAAGAAGTCCAACATACTGAGGCATGACATCTGAGTATGGCCATCGGCCGCTTGCCTGAATCAACAAGTCATTCAAGACATATTTCGAATGATGTAGTTCGATTATTCCGTTAAATGGCTGGATAAATGACGGTAGGTAATAGATCGCAAAAATAGTTCCGGCAAAGATACCCGGCAGGTTTCTAGTTTTATTGAGACTGAGAGAATTGATTGAATTCTGATCTCGTATTAAATAGGCACACAAAATACCTAGCACTAGCAAAAGCAGTGCACTTTTGTCGCCCCAACCAAACCAAAGTCTTGTCCCAAGCGATTCGAAGTACTCGTCGCCCCACCGCCATCCGAAACTAATTAAAAGTAGAGCTGTTGCGCAATACGAAATTAAATTTCCCGAACTTCCTAAGGTTTTGACCGACTGAATTCTTGGTAAAACAAGAAAAAGTATCGCGCATATCAACAACAACAAAATCACGGTCATTCGATCTGATACTTCGGTGGTGTCAAGCTCCGAAAAGACGGGAAAGGTTTTCAGTGCTTCGGAGACCGAATCTCCGAAAACCATATAGGCAGTCAATAATGTCGCGATGATTACAAAAGCAAGGTTAAAAAGACTAACCAATGTGTCTCTATCGTTTGTTGCTACTTTTTCATCCGACTTCACGATTATCCGATCAGGCGATACCAATTAGTTAGATTACAAGGCATGGTGCAGCGGGGGGAAATCGTTTGGAAGCCCAGCGAAAAACGGGCGAGGGCGACGCGCCTTGTTGACTTTGCGAACGGTGTTGGCTTCGAAGCATTGCATAAATGGTCGATTGACAAGCCCGATGAATTTTGGCGCAAAATCTGGCAATTCTGCGGCGTGATTGGGGAACAAGGCGAACGCACGATTCATAAAAACCCGAACCCGAATGATCCGTCGGCTGAGTACATCGCCACGCAGTTTTTTCCCGATGCCAAACTGAGTCTCGTCGAAAATTTACTACGTTGCACGGGCCCAGGTGAAGCATTAGTCGCTATTGACGAGGTGGGTAAACGCTCGACTCGCTCATGGGATGAGTTGCACCAGCGTGTCGCGAATCTTGCGGGTGCGCTCGAAAATCTCGGCGTGGCTGAAGGTGACCGCGTCGTTGCTTGGTTGCCGAACGCGATCGAGGCGATCGAGACGATGCTGGCCGCAAGTTCGATCGGCGCGATATTCTCATCTTGCTCACCAGACTTCGGCGCCCAAGGCGTACTCGACCGATTTACCCAGATCACGCCAAAAGTGTTAGTCGCCACCGACTCGTATATATACGGTGGAAAGAAGTTCGATTGTCTTGAACGGCTGGCGGTTGTGCGCAAAGGTCTGCCGTCGCTGAGGGCAACGCTGATGGTTTCGCCCGCAAGTTCCTCTAGCCCTGACGACACGGTCGACTATGAAACTTTTTTGCAGTCGGGTGCAAAGTCGCCGATCGCACCCCGCAGGTTTGGTTTCGATCACCCGTGGTACGTGCTTTACTCGTCGGGCACAACAGGGGTGCCAAAATGCATCGTGCACCGCGCGGGTGGGGTGCTGTTGCAACATCTCAAAGAGCATCAACTGCACTGCGACATCAAACCGAACGATCGGGTGATGTACTTCACGACCACCGGGTGGATGATGTGGAACTGGCTCGTCTCGGTGCTCGCGAGCGGCGCAACCGTGGTGCTGTATGACGGGTCACCAAGTTTCCCGACGATGAATCGATTATTCGACATTGTTGACCAAGAGAGACTCACGTTGCTCGGCACTTCAGCCAAGTTTATCGATTCGGCGCAGAAGTCAGAAATTTATCCGATGAAAACTCACTCGGTCAAAACTTTGCGCACGATTTGCTCGACTGGTTCGCCACTTGCGCCCGAGGGCTTCAGCTGGGTTTATGAAAAAGTATCGAAGAATGTTCACTTGGCATCGATCTCAGGTGGCACAGACCTTTGTGCATGTTTTGTGGCTGGCGACCCAACGAGCGCAGTTCATGCAGGCGAAATTCAACGCGCGTGTTTGGGCATGGACACAGATGTAGTGGATGAACATGGGCGCTCGATGAAACAAAATTTCAACACTGCAGGCGAACTAGTTTGTCGCCAACCGTTTCCGTCCGTGCCATTGGGTTTCTGGGGTGATGGAACAGATGGTCTGCCTGACCCAAAATCGCCCGGTCCAAAGTTTCGTGCCACATATTTTGAGAAGTTTCCTGGCATTTGGAGCCATGGCGACTTCGCGTCTTGGTCGGCGCATGGCGGCATGACGATTCACGGAAGAAGTGACACGACTCTCAACCCTGGTGGCGTGCGTATCGGCACCGCCGAGATTTATCGCGTCGTCGAGCAACACACGGATGTTCTTGAGAGCCTCGTGTTTGGTCAAGATTTTAACAACGATGTGCGTATCGTGTTGGCGGTTAGGTTAAAACCGAACATCGCGTTATCAGAAGCATTAATTGCTGATCTGAAGTTGCGAATTCGCAACGCATGCTCGCCGCGCCATGCGCCTGCCATCGTCATCGCAGTCGCCGATTTGCCACGCACCCGCAGCAACAAACTTGTCGAACTTGCCGTCGCCGATGCAGTGAACGGTCGCACGGTACGCAATATCGAAGCGATCGCGAACCCCGAAGCGATATCTGCGATCGTCGACGCGTTGAAGCAGTAATTCGATTAATCAGTTGTTCGGTGTCAAGTTTCGCAACGGCGAATAGTCTTCTAAGTCGAGTGGATCAAATCCACAAATAAATAGCGCCGCAGTTGCATCAGAAAGATTTGGTTGATGTGTCGCCGAGTGAATCGCTTGGCGTAACTCGTTTAATTGTGAGTCGTTAATCGCGCGGTGAGTAATCAACGGCAAACACGGCACGAGGGGTCCGTTACAAATAACAAAAAGTGAAGCGATCAATTCAGGGTAAATTCGCGTCAGATGAGCCAAAGAGACGCTGTCAATTGAGGCAACATCCGCCTCGCCACGATGCAGCATGCGCACGCTCTCAGCGTGCGATCCAGAGATGCGAACGTCGCCGCGCCAAGTTTCTTGCGGGCCATGAATCGCAGCAATCAGACTGATCCACCCTGAAAGGCTTTCGGTTTCGTTCACGGCAGCAACCGACCCTTGAAAATCAAACGGTGTACCATCGACACGACCAACGACAACACTGCGATAGAAATGGCTCGCCGATTCGGGGGTCGTGTGGCGAAACGCGCCGACGACGCGAACCTTGTCGTTGAGTCGCGTCACCAGTGGCCAGCCACAGGACTGGCTGACGAAATAGTTGTCGCTTTGCCAAAGGCTCCTCGGGTCGCTTGACCAAGTTAAGTGGGGCGCCACCCAACTACATCGCTTTGAAATTTCTGTCCAAAGTTCTTCGTGTGCCCAACGCACATCTTCAAACGGGTAGAAGCCTAATTCTGATAGCGATTGATGGTCTGACTTCATATCGTGCCTATATCGTATTGAGTTCGTGCGACATTAGCTGACTGTAAAACAACTTGCGTAACATTGTGACAGTGAGAACTCCGCTTAGAACATCAGATAGCTTGCTAGGTTTCGCATCACAGTTCATAATGGTGCTTATTTTCGGATTGGCACTGCTTTTACTGAGCAGCATTGAACTACCCGATGCGATTGTAATTATTTTGATCGTTGCGATACAGGTTGCTTTAGGTGGATCTATTTGGCGCAGAATTAGTGGCTCATCGCCGGTTGAACTCGCTGAGTTTTTAGGCATAGGTAGCGCCATTGGATTCTCACTTTCGATAGTTTCGAGCCAAATTTTTCGTGAGATTCTGCCCCGATCAGTTGCGTGGCTCGCTCTGCCAGTAGTTTCACTTGCTCTGAGTTTTTTCACAACACAACACCCGATCAGCGAATCGGTTATTGCAAAAGAGGCCGTGAAAGCAAAGCCAAAGCTCGAATCATCAATCATTATTTGTGGCACACTTATTGCTCTCAGCGCTTCGTGGTATTGGTTAATCCCTACTGCTCTGGTCTGCTCTGGTGTCGTTACTTGGCTTTTGTTGCAAGAGACTTTTAGATCTCTTGGCAGCAAAACCTATCTGCTTTTCAAGGCGATGGTAATTCCTCTTGGCTATTTTTGCGTGCGAGTCTTTTTTGATTTAACACAGGTTGAATCAATCCGCAATTCAAACTGGTGGAGTTTTCGTCTAGGCGTCAATGATGATCCCGACTTAGTTTTCAATGAGTCAATGATTCAGTCAGTTCAACAGTTTGGAACAACAGACAATATTTTTTTTATAGGGCATCCTTTAAAATACCACTGGGTGTCGTTCGCTTGGGAAGCAACATTTGAATCTTTCCGTGATCTTAAACCTTTTGCTATTTCGGGAATCGTTGCTCCAATAATTACTTATTTCACGATTATGTCGTTAGTGTTCGCTTTGACACGACAAATTTCAGTCAACAGATTTGTACCAGCCTCATCAGTCGCACTTATGTCCATGATGTGCGCGGGCCCTATTCCGTTGTTTCAGATTTTGAACCCACTTTCATTCTCTTTTAATTTTTCCCTAATTTTCGTGCTCGCAGTGCTTTATATGTTGGCGTATTTTAGTTTTAATCTTTCAATCACGAGGCTTACGCTACTTTCCTTGCTCGCTTTCGTTGCGATTGGTAGCAAAGTTACTAGTTTGGCTGGCTTTGCGTTCGGTTGTGCGTTTTTAACAGTTGCGTCGTTATTAATAAACGATTCATTTCGTAGGTTTTTTCGAATCAATATGGCGTTTATTTTTGCAGTTGCTACTTTTTGGTTGTTTGGGTACCGACACGGCTCTGGCACAAGCACAGCTCGTATTCGGATTGATCTTGGTGAGTTAGTGATCCAAAAAGCGAATTACTTACGGTCTGAGTCTGTGTTGGTCCTGACATTTGGATTTATTGCTACGATTGCTGCCGTTTTTTTCTCGATAAGCGGGCTAATGCTCTTGAATTCATCTCTAAATAAAATAGATAAAGTAACCGCTCAATTTATTTTGATTTCTGGCGCCGGGGTTTCAATCTTGTCAGTCGTTATTGCTGATGACGCCGAAAGCACAGGGTACCTTTTGGGTCTTGGTTTGGCGATTCTTTTACCTCTTTCAGTTACCGTGATTGGAGATTACTGCACACAAAACAAATTTATTTCTATTCAATTATTTTTCTTCGCGGTCCTACTGGGTGTTATCGGTTCTTTCGTTTGGGCTGGCCGTTACAAAGCGATCATGGTCAGGGGGAGTGACTCACAGATCACCCGATCTTTAGTTGTCTTGATACCTCTACTGATAGCAGTTTTTTTAGCGATATCAGTATTCGCTTTAGGTAAAGAAAATCGGTTTAGAAAATCGCTGGTTGCTTTCGCAATATGTTTGACATCGGCTTCCGGAGGAAGTTTTTTGGCAAATGCCTCAGACTTTTATTCGACGGGAGTTACTAATCGAGTGGGGTCAGACAGTATTGCAAAACCATATATAGGCTCAGATCAATATCGCTTATTGCTGACCTGGCTTAAAACAAATTCTTACTCAGGTGATTTGGTTGCAACAAATCGTCAGTGTTTAGAGATAAATAGTGATCCACAAAATTGTCTTGCATTTTGGAGTTTGACTTCGGCAATTACCGGGCGACAGAATCTGGTCGAAGGACTATGGCCACCTTTCACTGAAAATCTGTCTTCTGAAAGAGAACGCCGTTGGAAAGTGATTGTAGAATTCGTCGAGAATCCAGATGCCAAAAATAGCGATGCGCTGATTAAATACGGAGTGAAATGGGTTGTCGCCGACCATGCGATAACGGATACTCGCAGTTGGGAACCATTTGCAACCGAACGATTCAAAAATCTGGCCGGATCAATCCTCGAACTCAATCCGTAAAGTCGTCTATGGATGTAGCCCGCGCATACGATGTGAGTCGGCGATCGTCTTGATGCCGAGCACAGAGGCCGCCAAGCGATAGGGCAGTTTCTGCTCAACCGAGAACGAATGCAATCGCTTGAACGCCGACTGCATCAGCGAAATCACTTTTTCGTTCACTTCGTCTTCATCCCAACTTAGGTGGGCAAAGTTTTGACATTGTTCGAGATAACTACAAGTCACACCGCCGGCGTTGGCATAAACATCTGGCACGACGATGATGCCGCGCTCAAGCAAAACATCGTCGGCTTTTGGAGTGAGTGGTCCGTTGGCGCCCTCAACGACAAGTTTGGCTTTTATCTGCGATGCGGTATTTTCGTCAACCGCGTCGCCCAGCGCACATGGCATAAGAATGTCGCAATCAAGTGCGAAGATCTTTGCTGATCCATCGGTGCCCTTGCCGATTACTTCGCCGCATCCAGTCTCTGTGACGCTGCGTGCACCTTCGCGCATTTTGCGGTCGATCATCCCGATATCCAGACCGCCAGCGTTGTGAATCGCACCACCAACATCGGCGACCGCGACAATTTTTGCCCCGCGCGCGTGCCCGAGGCGAGCGGCCCACGCACCCACTTGTCCGTAACCCTGAATCGCAATTCTCGCGCCATTTAGCGAGAGTCCAATTTTTTCTCCCGCAAGTGCGGCGGCTTCGACAGCACCACGACCAGTTGCCGATTCACGACCGAGTGATCCGCCCAGTTCGATTGGCTTGCCAGTCACGACACCCGGCACGATGTGACCAACACTCGCCGAGTATTGGTCGAGCACCCAGGCCATGACCTGCGCATTAGTGCCGACATCAGGCGCGGGTACATCTTTGTCGGGACCTAGAAACGGTATAAGTTCTGACACATAGCGACGTGTGATTCTCTCAAGTTCTTTGGTGGTCAATGTCTTGGGATCGATAGCGATGCCACCCTTTGCACCACCCAGCGGCAAGTTCATGATCGCCGTCTTCAACGACATCCCGATCGCCAGGGCAACAACTTCATCGCGTGTCACACCTGGGTGATAGCGAATGCCACCTTTGGCTGGCCCACGAGTTGTGTTGTGGTGAACTCGCCAACCAACGAGATGATCACGAGCGCCATCGTCGCGACGAAATGGGATAGAAACTTCGAGCACTCGACGCGGGGCAATAATTGTTTCAATCAATCCATCTTCAAGACCCAGCCATTCGCCGGCTTGCCGTACTCGAAACTCGGCCGATTCAAGTGCAAATTCTTTTGGTGCGTGTGTTGAAGACATGGTCATATTCTGCCCCAAGTTGAAGAACTAATAGTGAAACTGCGATGAATAGTCGTTTTAATGGCCAATCATTTGAGCGGGCGCAGGCGTGGCCACTTGCCGATTTTGTCCAAACCGGCAACGGTGCTGGCCATTGTCTCTGGCGTCACGGGATGACTAATCAAATAGCCCTGCGCCTTGCTGCAATGCAAGTCGCCAAGCGCATGCAACTGTTCGACAGTTTCGACACCTTCTGCCACTACATCAAGACCAAGCGAGTTGGCCATAGCGATAATTGTTTTAACGAGTGATCTGGCGTTCGCATCGCTTGCCAACTCGTTGATGAAAGTTCTGTCGATTTTCAATCTATGGATCGGAAATCGCTGCAAAAAAGACAACGACGAATATCCGGTACCGAAGTCGTCAATGGCGATGCGCACCCCGATTTCAGAAAGCCTGCGCAAGGTGTCTAGCGCTTGTTCAGGTTGGGTGATCATCACACCTTCGGTCACTTCCAGCCATAATTGGTCTGCTGGTATTCGTGATCGCATCAACGCCTCGTTGACAACGGCAACAAAATTCGGATCATGCAATTGTCGTGGAGAGACATTTACCGACATCGTTGCATCGCGACGACAAATGCCTTGGTTGATCCATCCGCGCAGATGCGTGAGTGCCTCAAGCAATGCCCAAGAACCAATTGGCACGATGATGCCTGTCTCTTCGGCAATCGGTATGAACTCGGCGGGCGAGACGTTCGTGCCGTCTTCCATATCCCAACGCATAAGAGCCTCAAACCCAATCACATCACCCAGGTCAATATCAATAATTGGCTGATGCACGAGCCGTAGTTCGCGACGCTCAAGCGCCCGATAAAGCGCCGTTTCAACGGCGAGACGCTGGTTGACACGCTCGAGCATTGACTTGTCAAAAATCGCGACGCAGTTTCGCCCAGCATCTTTGGCTCGATACATCGCGGTGTCGGCGTGACGCAGCAAGTCATCGGCCGTCATCGTGATTTCTTGGTCGTGCACAGCAACGCCAATGCTCGCTGAGACGAAGACATCGCCTTGACGCAAGGAGAGTGGTTCGTGAAATGACTCAAGCACCATGTCGGCAAGGAGAACCGCATCACTTTGGTTTTTTGACTTGGCATCGAGCACGACAAACTCATCACCCGAAATTCGTCCGACGATGCATCTTTCTGGCAGCGCGACGCGAAGTCTCTGGGCGACCGAGATGAGAACGTCGTCACCTGCTGAGTGCCCGAGACTGTCATTGATGTTTTTGAAGCGATCGACATCGATAAACAAAACAGTCGGTGCACAACCATTGAAACGTGACTTGAGTATCGAGGTAGAAACATGCTCGAGCATCAAGCCACGATTTGGCAAGTTTGTCAGTGCGTCCGTCTGGGCCGAATCAATTAGTCGTTCTTGCAGCGAAGCACTGGCGCGAACCGAAAATATCACCCGCGCAGTCACGGCCAGTGCCAATACAAAGATAGAAACCGCCCTGACTGTTCGATCGGTTTCGTTTGTCGGAGTGGTCAGAGCCAGAACAACGACCGGCAAAACGAGCGCGGCCGTGGTCAGCACCAGTCGTCCCAAGAGTGGTTGTTTTGAGCGAACTGCCGTGTGTAATGACAGTGTCGAAACACTGGGGTGCAGAATCGTCGCCGAAACCAAAAACAAACTTGCGACATATGGGGCATTTGCAATCTGTTCATCGATCTCAAATCGTCCCGATTGGTTCGTCGCATACAAAAAGTCCCCGACCAACGAGCAAGAGATCGCGCCACTAGCCAGCCATACGGCGGGCGTGCGTTCTGAGTCTCCAAACAAAAGCGTGGCCAACATAAAGATGACAACGGCACTTGATGCCAGGGTGATTCCGCGAACAGCGGTTACCGAAAAAACATCTTGTGAGTTCGCTCGTGCAGGGTTCAAAAAAACTACCCAGATCAAGAACCACGAGCCGAGTCCGATAATCAGCGAATCAAAGATGACGTTCAAAGCATCTCGACCGATTCGGTTCTGCACCGTCACGAATAGACCACAGACCAGAATCGACTGTACGGTCAGAAATAATGCCTCTGAAACCACTTGGGTGGAGATCGAGTCTGAATCTCTGTTGTCAAAAATTTGTGCGGCAATCAAGAATGAGACAAGCAACAACAATGCAGGCCAAACTCGGCGGTCAGGTTTATTGACAACAGCGCCGATCGCCACGGCGATGATGACTTGGGCGGCTGCGATCAGATAGATCAGGTTGTTGAGCTCGCCACCTGTCCCAAAAATATGCAGGCTTACGGCGATGAGAGCGAAGCCGATCATCACCCCCGCCGCGCGAGAAACGGCTTTGGACATCACGAAAACGGTACTACATATGTTTTGTGCGGTATACGACGGCACGAAGGTCGGATGTCCTAAACTTATGTCAGGCGGGGTTTTGGACCAACGGTCGGCGTACTGTCGCGCCGAGAAAGAACCTGTCGCCGATGTTTGTTACCCGACATTCCAATGTTGTAGACCCGGCATTGCGGGAAAAGTTGTGGCATCTTTATCGGCGCGGATATCAACAGACTGCCGAGGCGACCGTAACTCACGAGATGCTCGAGCAAAGTGAATTCAACGACCAGATTGCGCAAGATTCAAACCGTGTCTGGGTGGTTTGGTGCGATTCTCTGCCGGTGGCGATGACGCTTGTATCGACCGATGTTCGCGCCACGCGTTGGTTGAGCGATATTTATTTTGAAAAACATTTTCCTGAGCGTTTTCAAGCAGGACAAGTGCACTACATCGTTTGGGTTGTAGTTGACGCAGCCGCAGATGCGCATGGCGCCAATTCGTTGTTGGCCCGTCAGGCACTTTCTGCCGAGGCCCGTGATGGCGCACTGCTTGTGTTCGACGTGCCCGATCTTCATCAGCCAGGACCAAAAGGTGGGGCAGCAGAGTTGCTTTATCGCATGGCCAAGATGGTCGGCGATGTCGAATTGTTGCCCCTCTCAACGCAACGTTATTTTGCGCTCGACTTCGCAACATCTGCTCGAACCAACTCGGTTCACGGTTCTAATCAAGCAGCTAATTCGCAAAACATAGATCGCGCGGTACTCCGCTAGTCTTAACCCGCAGATGAGTGTTTCCGTAGCCGCAGTAACGGTTGTTGTGCCAGGTTCACACTTAATGTCAGGTTTGCTCGGCGAACGAGACTCGCACCTACGACTGATTGAAAGTAAGTTTCCGAATACCACGATCTCCGTGCGCGGTAATGAGATTTCTATCTCTAGAGGTGAGACAGACACTGTCGGACGTCTGTTTGAAGAGCTCACATCGCTATTACAGGCTGGCGAGAATCTCGATTTGACCGTGGTGGCCCGCAGTATTGAGATGCTGCGCCTGCAACAGCGACCAATGTCGGTGTTGACGCACGATATTGTTCGCGCGATTCATGGCAAACCGGTAAGACCCAAAACTTCGGGGCAAAAGCACTATGTCGACGCAATTCGCGACAATGTCATTACTTTCGGTCTTGGCCCCGCGGGCACGGGCAAGAGTTGGTTGGCCATCGCTATGGCGGTGCATGCATTGCAGACGAAAACTGTTCAAAGGATTATTTTGACTCGACCCGCAGTCGAGGCGGGCGAGCGGCTTGGTTTCTTACCGGGCGATTTGATGGCCAAATTAGATCCTTATCTTCGGCCACTTTATGACGCACTGCACGACATGGTCGGTGCCGAGGGTGCCCAAAAACTTATTGAGAAACAAATTGTTGAAGTCGCGCCACTTGCCTATATGCGTGGACGAACGCTCAACAATAGTTTCATTATTTTGGACGAAGCGCAAAATGCGACACCTGAACAAATCAAAATGTTTCTGACTCGCATCGGCTTCGGTTCAAAAGTTGTCGTAACTGGTGACATGACGCAAGTCGACGTGCCGGACAACCGCAGTGGCTTGGTTGGTCTTGAAAAGATCCTCACGGGCATCGAGGGTTTGTCATTCGTGCACCTTGGCACTAGCGACATCGTGCGCCACAAAATCGTCAGCGACATCGTTTCGGCTTATGAGCAGAAAGGACCGAGCACGGTGAACAATCGTGCTTGAGCCGCACATAAAACGCACTGGTCCGCGAAAAGTTGGCGGAGACGGCGAAATCGAAGTTTTTTGTGCCGACGAACAAACCGATGTGTCTATAGATGTTGCGCGTTGGCATTCGCTCGCCAAAGATGTCTTGATCGCTGAGGGCGTGCGCGGTGCGGCAGAGTTGACTCTGATGTTCGTACCAGAGTCGGCGATAGCCGGACTGAACGAAAAATACATGGGCAAATCTGGGCCAACAGACGTGCTTTCGTTTCCTTTAGACGCCGTTGAAACAACACGCACGCCAGGTCCGAGTGCATTGTCGAGTGGCCCGCACAAGTCTGCGCTAGACCTCAACGATTTGCCGATTCTGCTTGGCGACGTGGTGATTTGCCCCGCTGTCGCTCAGCGTCAAGCCCCGAATCATGCCGGCAACATCGACGATGAATTCGCATTGCTCGTGACCCACGGTGTGCTGCACGTCTTGGGCTACGACCACGTGCGAGATGGTGATGCTAAAAAAATGCAATCCCGCGAGCGAGAACTGCTCGAATTGCATCACTGGCATGCACCGATGCCGACAAATTTCAACAAGGTCTACGAATGATTTTCGCCAGCGCACCCACGGCAGCGGACTATTGGATGCTGTTTGCGATTCTCGTACTGCTCATCGCTCTGACCTTCTTATCGCTAGCCGAGATGAGCCTCTCACGGATCACAAAACAAAAGGCACAGGCACTCTTAGATCAAAATACAAAACGTGCCAAGATCATCTTGAAACTTGCCGCAGACCCGACCAAATGGGTCAATCCGTTGTTGTTAACCGTAAATATTTTTCAGACCGTACAAGCCACGCTGACTGGCATCGTGGCAGGCAGGCTGTTTGCTGCGCCGGGGGTGGCAATTGGCGTCACGCTCAACGTCATCGTGTTCTTTGTTTTGGCCGAAGCAGTACCGAAAACATACGGGCTCATCCATCCTGTGCGGGGTGCAACGATTACTGCGATGCCAGTGCATGTATTGACGGGTTTTTATCCGTTGCGCATGATCTCGCAAGCACTGATCAAACTCACTAACGCGATAGTTCGCGGCAAGGGCCTTGCGGCAGGACCGTTCATCAGCGAACAAGAGTTCCTTGGCATCGTTGAGGCGGCGGCACATGATTCAGTGATTGAGCACGAAGAGCGTGAGTTGATTGAATCTGTAATTGAGTTTGGTGACACCGTGGTGCGCGAAATTATGGTGCCGCGCCCCGATGTCGTGACGATCAACGACGACCTGACTATTACTCAAGCGATCGATATCGTCGTCGAGCACCAACTCAGTCGTTTGCCGGTGTTGCGCGCCGATGACGATGATCAAGACGACCTCGTTGGTGTCGTCTTCGCCAAAGATCTGATAGCTGCCGAACGAGCGGGACGAGGCAACGATTCGATCAAGAGTTCGTTGCATACGGTTGAAGTCGTGCCAGAAACGAAACTTGTCGCAGAGCTAATGCGCCAAATGCAGCAAAAAAAGTTTCATTTGGCGATGGTCGCCGATGAATACGGTTTGCTGGCGGGTCTCGTGACGCTCGAAGATTGCCTCGAAGAGCTCGTCGGTGAGATCGGCGACGAGCACGACGAAGATGACACCTCGGTTCAGCGACAACCCAATGGTGATCTTTTGGTTACGGGTGTCACAACAATCGACAAATTGAACGAAATTCTTGAATCAGAAATAGGCACTGAAGACTATGAGACTGTCGGCGGTTTGGTGTTTGGCGAACTAGGTCATGTGCCAGAAGTGGGCGAGTCTGTCACACAAGATCGCTGGAAGTTTCGTGTCGAAGATCTAGATGGTCGAAGAATTCAAATCGTGCGCATTTCAGCGGTCAAATAGTTTCGAGTTAGTCTCCAAGCATGGAAATCTCGTTGCGCGGTAAGACGGCTATCGTCACTGGCGCGTCACGCGGTATCGGCAAAGCAATTGCGAAGTCTTTTGTTGATGCTGGTGCTCAAGTCATGCTTACTTCGCGCAAAATTGATGCCCTACGCGCAGCAGCCAATGAAATGGATGGCGAGACCGATGTTTTTGCCGCCAATGCTGGCGACATTGAACAAGCCCAGGCGTGCGTCGATGCAACGATGAAACGCTTTGGCAAGATCGACATCTTGGTCAACAACGCGGCGACTAATCCGTACTACGGCGACACTCTTGGTATCGACTCGGCGCGGTTCGACAAAACCTTTCAGGTCAACTTGAAGGGCCCGTTGTTCTGGAGTCAGGCAGCTTGGAATGCTTCGATGCAAAACAATCCTGGCGTGATTCTGAACATTGCATCGGTCGGTGGACTACGAGCCGAGCATGGCCTCGGCGTGTATAACTTGACCAAGGCTGCGGTCATTCACTTGACAAGTCAACTGGCGTGCGAGTTGGGCAAAACCAGAGTGGTTGGCATCGCGCCCGGACTAGTCAAGACACAGTTTGCCTCGGTATTAATTGAAAATTTTGGTGACAAGCTAGTGGCCGCGTTGCCGACAAAACGTCTCGGTGAACCCCAAGACATCGCCAACTTGGCGCTTTTTTTATGTTCTGATTTGGCGTCGTGGATAACCGGAGAGACTTATGTGATTGACGGCGGCGCCGGAGTTCGCTCAGGCGCGATGTAGGTCTTCGTTGCGCGCAAAAAAACTGGGCTTAATGCGATGAGTGCGATTAGTAGCACTAAGCCTGAAGCGAGATAAGTCGCGCGCAAGCCGAATGTAAATGCGATTTGACCGCCGATTAGTGCACCAACTGCAGTGCTACCAGTGCCGATAAATCTATAAACACTATTTACACGACCGAACAATTCAGTAGGTATCAACCGTTGACGCATGCTCACCGTGATTACGTTCCAGGTTGTGCCAGCGATGGCCATGACTATGCCGCTAACTGCAACTGCCCAAATTTGTGGAAACAGTCCAGGGATCACATCTGACAACCCAAAAATTACATAGGCGAGAATTATTGCAGTGGTTGCATCAAGTTTTTTGCTGACGGCTTCGCCGATTAACCCACCCAAAATTGAGCCAATCGAAATCGTCGCAAGCAAAATTCCGAAGCCCCTTGCACCTAACCCAAGTTCGTCTCGAGCGAATTTCACGAACACTGCTTGGGCGAACATTCCACACATATTTGCCACTCCGAGCATGATCGCAAGCGTGCGCAGCAGGTCATGGCCCCAAAGCCAATCCAGACCCTGCTTTAAGTCAGTCAAGAAAGAATTCGATGAAGCAGCGGCCTGCGGCTTGTTCTTAATGCGAATTGAGCGAATCAATAACGCGGCGACAATGAGTGCAACAGCATTGACACCAAATGGCGCGCCAATGGCGATGACAAAAATCCATGCGCCAAAAGGCAGGCCAATAAAACCGTTGCTGATGATCTCCGCGATATAGAGCCTGCTGTTGGCAACCTCTAACGACTCTTCGTCGACAATCGCCGGAAGAATTGCCTGCGAACTCATATCGAAGAACAATTCGCATACTCCAGCGATGGCGACTGCGGCGATCAACGAATATATGTTCAACCAATCCCTTGCGGCGCCGATCGCGATCAAGCCGAAAACGACCCCACGCACGAGATTCGCGCGATACATAATCTTCTGTCGATCGTGTCGATCTAAATAGACCCCCGCGGGCAGTGACAGCACAAGCCACGGCAACAGTGCTGCGAAACTTACGGCGGCAATCAGGCGAGTGTCATCAGTTAGTGAAAGCGCAAGAAGTGGGCCGGCGACGACGACCATTCCGTCACCCAGGTTTGAAATTGTGGATGAAGAGAACAGCCTCCAATAAGATCCGGGCAATCGGTGAGAATGTTTTTCGCTCATGTGATCAGAAAGTTTTCAACTTGAGTAATTCAGAGACTTGCACCTTGCCCAGTGTCGAACGGGGAATCTGGTCGATGATAAATATTTTGTTCGGCGCGCAATAGTCGGGTAGAGATTGTTTTACATGTTTGCGCACATCAGCAAGATTAAGACGCACTTTCGGGTCTGTCAGCACAATCCACGCGCTGACCACAGAACCCCATTTTGCGTCGGTAAGACCCCGCACGACGCAGTCAGCGACGCCATCAATATTGTTGATCGAATTTTCAACCACATTGGGCCAAATTTTGTAGCCGCCCGTGTTAATCAATTCATCGCGCCGTCCGTGCACCGACAACATTCCATCGGTCATTTCTCCGAGATCGCCCGTCGGTAACCATCCGTCTTTTGTCGTTTTGTTGGTGCCGTCTCGATAGCAACGCAGGGCAGTTCGACTTCTGATCAGAATCTCTGAATCGTCGGCGATTCGAACCTCAACCCCGTCAAGCGGTACGCCGTCGTAGACGACACCGCCCATAGTTTCGGTCAATCCGTAAGTCGATATGGCGTTACTCGGCAATTCGTCGGGTGCATGCGCCCCGCCAATCAACACCGTTCTAAATTTAGATATATCAACAGACTGCAAGACAGTTGGTACAAGCGATGTCATCGTCGCGCCATTGTCGAGGGCGGCTAAAATAGTTTTTTGATCTGCCCGGTTGCCGACGGTCAGGCTCGATCCGAAATGTAGTGCTCGAATTACAACCGAGAGTCCACCCACATGGGCGAGTGAAAGGCACGCCAGCCAATGGTCATGTTTCGAGCAGTTCAGTCGACCACCAGTTGCCAAAACTGCCGCATCAATTGAGCCATGAGTATGTACGACGCCTTTGGGTTCACCGGTCGAACCAGAAGTTGCAATAACCAGTGCGTCACCTTGTTCGACGGGTATACCATCCGAAAGTTTTGTTTTTGAGTTGTCGCCTTCAATTACCGCCGATGCGTTGAATTGCCTGGCTAATTTTCGCCGCACGTGTTCGGGCAAGCGTTGATCTATTGGTAATACTGCGTCGCCAGAATCCCAAATCGATTTAAGGGCATTAACAAAATCTTGGCTCGCGGGCATGTCAAGTGCGACGAGCAAATTCACCAGTTCAGCGTAGATGTTTTGTTGTTAAGTTAGAGCCGTGCAAGAGTCACTCACTTTGTGGATCAAAGGCGCACGACCAAAGACACTTCCCGCGGCAATTGCGCCAGTGCTTGTCGGCACGTCGTGTGTCTCGCTCGAAAAATCTGTTGATCGCGACTGGGTCAACAGTTTGTTGGCTCTCGTGGTCAGTTTGGCGCTTCAGGTCGCGGTGAACTATGCCAATGATTATTCAGACGGAATACGAGGCACAGATCAACAGCGTGTCGGGCCATTGCGCTTGGTCGGCTCGGGCTCAAAATCTGCGGCATCGGTTAAGCGCGCAGCATTTGTCGCCTTTGGCGTGGCGGCGATCTGCGGATTGATACTTGCCGTGACGACGACATTGTGGCTGTTAATAATTGGTGTGATGTGCTTGGCTGCAGGTTGGTTTTATACAGGCGGAAAAAACCCTTATGGCTATATCGGCCTGGGTGAAGTGTTCGTGTTCGTGTTCTTTGGCGTAGTCGCCACTGTTGGCACAACTTTCGTCGTGATCCAAAAAATTACCTTCGTCAGTTTTTTGTCGTCTGTGGTCGTCGGCTGCCTGGCTTGCGCGCTTTTGGCCGTCAATAATTTGCGCGACATTGCCGGTGACACAATTTCAGGCAAGCGCACCTTGGCGGTGCGACTTGGCGACCAATATGCGCGATTGTTTTTTATCTCGCTATTCGTCGTCGCCGCGCTCGCGATAATCGCGTTGTCGTTCAGTCATGTTTCTGTTTTGCTCGGGTTGATAGGACTATTTATGGCAATTTTGCCGATTCGCAAAGTTCGAAGCGGGGCGATTGGTGCAGATCTGATTACCGTGCTGGGCACGACAGGTCGAACGCAAATTGCCGTCGCTGTGATGCTAAGTTTCGGTCTGTTGATTGCCGGTAGATGAAACGAATTTTTGTAACATATCGGCAAACTGTTCGGGCTGTTCGATGTGTGGCGTGTGCCCAGAGTTTTGAATGATTTGTAGTGTCGCGTTTTCGCCGATTGCGGCGGCGATGCGGTTGGCGATCTCGACATACTTTGTATCATTCGCGCCGGCCACGACTAGCACGGGCATTTGAAGATTTTTTAACTTCGACCAAGTCGGCTGCTGTCGACCCGCTCCGCACAGACGCAAACTTGAACTCAGACCGATTGCCGTATTCTTCAGACGCATTGATCGTTGGTTGGTCGCCATAGTCAGGCCGCTAAACAGAGGTTGCTGCAACCACTCGTCGATGAATTTCGGTACACCGATTTGCTCGATTTGTCTGGCGAGTTCTTCGTCGCTGCGAATTCGTTCCGTGCGAATCTCCTTGTCTTCGATCCCTGCATTCGTGCTGATGAGAACAAGTCGCTGAACCTTGTGTGGTTCGGCAAGGGCCGCTGTCAGGCAGAACCTGCCACCCATTGAGTAACCGACATAAGTTGCATCTCCACCCACCTCGAGAATTGCCTTAGCGCCCGACTCTAAGTTCAGCGAAATATCACTCGAGTCGCCATGGTTCGGCGCGTCAATTGCGACTAATTCAAATTGTTTGTCGAGCGTCGCGACAATTTCGGTCCAAGTTTCTTGTGTCTGGGTAAATCCATGGATCAATACGATTCGCTGTCCGTGGCCAAATCGCCAATTTGCAAGCATCAGATGGTGCTCGACAAGCGTGGCTTTGTGAGGTTTGCCACAGTCGACAAACTTTTTACTCTCATTGCTGCCACGATAGAGGCATGGCTTCTTCGGCGGCGACCACGGCGACCTTTTGTGCCACTTTGGTGGATGAATGGGTGCTCTGCGGGGTGCGTCACGCAGTGGTCTCACC
>CAMDEC010000021.1 GCA_945893395.1 Bifidobacterium breve | reverse complement strand
CCGGTTACGAATTTCGCCGACTCGCTGCACAAAAATGCAACGACATCGCCAAAATCTTTCGGGTCGCCGACAAAGCCTGCCGGAATATCAAGCGCCTTGGCGTCTGGCGTCGCGCCATAGAGCTGTCTGATGCGATCAGTGTCGTGCGTGCCAGGTTGCACCGTGTTCACGGTTACGCCGTCGCCAGCGACTTCGCGCGCAACAGTTTTTAGAAAGCCGGTCAAACCAGCGCGCGCTGTGTTCGACAAAATCAAGTTTGCAATCGGCTGACGCACCGCAATCGAGGTGATCGCCACAACTCTGCCCCACTTGCGAGTTTGCATTTGTGGCACAACGAGTTTCGTCATCGCGATCATCGACATCAAACCGTTGGCAAAAGCCTTGTCGTAACTTTCAACACTCGTGTTGGCAAAGTTGCCTGCTGGTGGACCGCCACTATTCAAAATCAAAATGTCGATGTGCCCGAGAATTTTTGTGGCTTGCTCGACAAAACTTTCGCCGCCTGCAACCGACGAGACATCGCACGACACACCGACACATGAGTTGCCAATTTTTGCGGCAGCATCAGCGGCCCGTTTGGCATCACGGCCACACACGACAACTCGCACGCCGTCATTGGCTAAAGCCTGCGCGGTGGCAAACCCCAAGCCTGCAGAACCCCCCGCAACTGCTGCGGTGCGTCCAGTCAAGCCAAGATCCATAAGTCTTCAGAATAGGGCGCCAGACTGTGCTACAACGCTCCTGCGTAGCTCTTTTCACGCCGCACGATAACCCTTCGGTCACGCAGTGAGCCTTATAATTGGCCCTGTTAGGTGGTGAGACCCAATGGGCCGATCGGCAATTCCGCCGCGGTCGAGTGAGCGTTACCTTGATGCGATAGCCGACGCGGAGACGTTTCCGTATTGGTTAGACGACGTCGACGAGCCCGACTCGAACCCAACTGCAGTTCACGACGAAGACTGCGACTTGTGCGTGGTCGGTGGCGGTTTCACTGGCCTTTGGACTGCGATCATCGCCAAGCAACGCGACGCGAATCGTGATGTCGTGTTAATTGAGTCGCACGAAATTGGTTCGGGCGCCAGTAGTCGCAACGGCGGCTTTATGGATTATTCGTTGACGCATGGCATCGCCAACGCCCAAGAGAGATTTCCCGACGAGGTGGCGATTCTCGAACAACTCGGCCGCAGTAACTTTGCCGAAATCGAAAAAGTAATTCGCGAACACAACATTGACTGCGACTTCGAGCGCAATGGCGCGATTGAAGTGGCAAGCAGTTGGCATCCAGAAAATTACACCGACGAATTGCAAGAAGACTTCGCGCAGTTGCGCGACCTTGGTCATGATGTCGTTTGGCTTGATCGCGATGCGATGCGCAGCGAAGTGCACTCGCCTGTTTTCACGGGTGGCTTATGGGCCAAAGACTCGTCTGCGCTGGTCGATCCGGCACGATTGGCGTGGGGTCTCAAGCGAGTTGCGCAATCGCTTGGCGTAAGAGTCTATGAAGACACTCGCGCGATCGAGTTAAACGACACCAAAATAAAAATCGAGATCAAAACTCCGCTGGCAAAAATCAAAGCAAACAAGATTGCGCTGGCAACAAATACCTTCAAGCCATTGTTGCGCAAAATTAATAAATACATCGCACCTGTTTATGACTATTGCCTCGTCACCGAACCGCTAACCCCAGAACAACTCGTGAGTGTTGGCTGGCGCAACCGTCAAGGTCTTGCCGACTGTTCAAACCAGTTTCACTACTTCAGGTTGACCGCCGACAACAGAATTTTGTGGGGTGGATACGACGCGATTTATTACTTTGGCGGTCAAATGAATAAAGAACTTGAATCACGCCCTGAATCTTGGGCGATACTTTCTCAACAATTCTTCACGACGTTTCCGCAACTTGAAGGGGTGAAGTTTTCGCACATGTGGGGTGCGCCGATCGACACTTGCGCGCGTTACAGCGTTTTCTGGGGTACACAATTCGATAATCGAGTCGCCTACGCACTCGGCTACACGGGATTGGGCGTCGCAGCATCAAGATTTGGTGGCGAAGTGATGCTTGATCTCTTGGCAGGCAATTCGACTCGCGCCACACAAACCGAGTTCGTCAAACGCAAGCCACGCCCGTTTCCGCCTGAGCCATTTCGGTTTATCGGCATTCAGGCGACTCGATGGTCGCTTGACTACGAAGATCGCACTGGCAAGCGCAACTTGTGGTTACGCCTACTTGACCGCTTGGGCTTGGGCTTTGACTCGTGATCTTCTAGCCTGACAACATGAGTTTGCAGTCAGTCGCCGATGTAAGAAACGCACTTGACGAACATAACTATCTTGCCAGCGACGGCCTTGCTACTGCAGTTTTCTTGGCGATTTCGCTCAATCGTCCGTTGCTTCTTGAGGGTGAAGCCGGGGTCGGCAAAACCGAACTGGCAAAAGTTTTGGCGACGATTCGCCGCAGCGAACTGATTCGTTTGCAATGTTACGAAGGCATCGATGCCGCCCAAGCAATGTATGACTGGGACTACTCGCGACAGCTGTTACACCTGCGCACGGTCGAGGCAACGGGCGAAGCAACCTCGATCGGTGCCGACAAACTAGAAGGTCAACTTTATAGCGAACGATTTTTGATTCGCCGCGCACTGTTGCAGGCAATCGATCAACATGCTGGTGTGTCGCCAGTTTTATTAATCGATGAAATTGATCGCGCCGACGATGAATTCGAAGCATATTTATTAGAAGTGCTTTCAGATTTTCAAATCACCATCCCTGAACTCGGCACATATAAAGCGACGACCCCGCCTTTGGTTGTTCTAACTTCGAATCGCACCCGTGATGTGCACGATGCGCTCAAGCGTCGATGCCTTTATCACTGGGTAGAACACCCGGACTTCGATCGCGAAGTAGAAATCGTCAAACGTCGCGTGCCACAAGTTGCCGAGACTCTTGCCAAACAAGTTGCTGGTGCGGTTGAGGCGTTGCGCAAAATGCAACTTTACAAACCACCAGGTGTGGCTGAGACGATCGATTGGGCAACAGCGCTTGGTCGACTTGGAGTTGGCGAACTCGACGAGTCGGTCGTGCAGGCCACACTCGGCACCGTGCTCAAGTATCGCGAAGATCACGAGCGTGTGCGCGACAATGGCGTCGCCACATTAGTCAAGCAAGCCTTTGAACGGGGCTTGTACAGCAATTGATGACGAACCAGTCATCAGCCCTGTCGCCTGCCCACAAAATGGCAGTGGCATTTGCCCGTATCTTGCGTGGTGCTGACGTCGATGTGCCGCTTGATTCGGTGATTGTTTTCGTCAGCGCGTTGAATCAAATCGGTCTCGAAAACCGTGATGATGTTTACTGGGCGGCGTATTCAACAATGATTCGCCGTCACGAAGATACACAAATTTTTGATCGTGCATTCGCCGTATTTTGGGATCAACTAATCGCCGTCGATACAACAAGTTATGAACAACTGACCGAGTCGGTGACACTGTTGATCGACAGCGAAGAAGAAAACAACGAAGAAACAAACAAAGAGCCTGTTGAAGAAGATGAAAATACGATCGCCTTACGCTTTTCAAACGTTGAAACGCTGCGCGAAAAGGATTTCGCCGCATACAGCGACACGGAATTGCGCGAAGCAGAACAATTTATGTCGAGTTTGAAACTCGCGGGGCCACCAAAGCGGTCGTTGCGACTACAAAAGACGAATCGCAAGGGCGCCCGACAAGACATTCGACGTACGATGCGTGCGGTGCTGCAAAACGATGGCGAGCCAATCGAAAGATATTGGCGCGAGCCGAGCACTAAATTGCGTCGACTGGTCGTGTTGCTTGATATCTCGGGCTCAATGGAGCCATACGCGCGGGCGCTGTTGCGATTTATGCACGCCGCGGTGGTTGGCAGACAGCGAGTTGAAGCATTCACACTCGGCACTCGCCTAACTCGGATTACACGCGAACTCTCCAGTCGCGACCCAGACCGTGCTCTCGCCCAGACTTCAGCCCAGGTTGCAGACTGGAGTGGCGGCACCCGACTCGGAGAATGCCTGCAAAACTTCAACGACAATTGGGGTGTTGGCTCGTTGGCACGGGGCTCGATTTTTGTGATTCTGTCTGATGGTTGGGACCGCGGCGAACCAAAAGTTTTAGCAGAGCAAATGTTGCGGTTGCAACGTGTGGCATATCGCGTGATCTGGGTTAATCCGCTGAAAGTTAGCCCTGGCTATGCGCCACTCGCTCGTGGCATGGCGGCAGCGATGCCATACATTGATGACTTCGTTGAAGGACACTCGCTTGAAGCACTGCGCGAATTGACAGCGGTTATTGCGCGTGAACCGCGAGAATCAAGCAAAACACGTAAGGTCGTGAGTCATGCGTGAAATTTTGGGCGATATAGATCGCTGGCGGGCACAACACAAACGCATCGCCGTGGCGCGGGTTGTCGACATCGAAGGCTCGGGGCCACGCGACCCTGGTGCGGCGATGGCGGTCAACGAAGACGGCGAAGTATGCGGTTCGGTTTCTGGTGGCTGTGTTGAAGGCGCAGTCGTGGCTGAAGCGTTGGAAATTTTAAAAAACAACAGCCCTGGACGACTGGTTAAATTCGGCTATTCAGACGACGAAGCGTTCGCTGTTGGCTTAACTTGCGGCGGAACTGTGCATCTTTTCATTCAGCCTTTGAGTTGGTAAACGAGAGATAATGATTTACTCAGCACTCGCCGACCGCATTCGCAAAAATAAACCTGTGGCGTTGCTCACCGTGATTGACGGACCAAACACTGGCGCAACCCTGTTGACTTCGCCCAACATTGAGAATATTGGCACTCTTGGTAACCAAGAACTCGACCGTGTCGCATCACGCGACGCACTAGGCGAACTCGAAGCGGGTCGTACCAGCGTGCGCAACTATGGTCCGTCAGGTCAAGTCACACCAGAAGATCTGCAAGACACGCCAGTGGTGCGAGTTTTTGTCGAATCATTTTCACCACCACCACAAATGATCATTTTTGGAGCAGTTGATTTCACGGCCGCACTCGCCCGCGTGGCGAAAGTTCTCGGCTACTACGTCGTGGTCTGCGATGCACGCGAAGTGTTTGCGACGGCACGCAGGTTTCCGATGGCTGATGAAGTGCTCGTCACTTGGCCAACGCCAGTGCTCACAGAGCGCGGCCCCAATCTTGGTGCGCGCGACGCAATTTGCATTTTGACGCATGATCCAAAATTTGATGTGCCGGCGATACAAGGCGCGCTCGCAACCTCAGTTGGATACATCGGCGTGATGGGCAGTCGCAAAACCCATGCCACGAGACTTGAGCGTCTGGCCGAAGTTGGCATCACGAAATCGCAGGACCTCGCACGGCTGATGTCACCGATTGGTTTAGATATCGGTTCGCGCACACCCGAAGAAACGGCGATTTCAATTTGCGCCGAAATCATCGGCAAGCGTGTTGGTCGAAATGTTCCATCGCTCGCCAACAGCGAAGGCCCAATTCATCAATAATATTTGTTTTGAAAAATTATGCAGTCGGGTCGACCCAACGTATCCAGTTGACTCGTGACTGATTAATTTGATGTACCTCGACGCTGCGACCATTTGTCGGTGCTTGAATCACGATATTTTTGACACCAAGCGACATCGAAATGTGCCCCGGATACCATGCCAAGTCGCCTAGACGTACTTCGCTACTTTTAACCGTCTCACCGAAAGCAAATTGTTGTGCTGAGCCGCGAGGCATATTGACGCCCGCGCTCGACCACGCAAACTTAATCAGCGCCGAGCAGTCCAGGGCTTTGCCTGGCTCGTCGGCATTTGTTTTATAAGGCACACCCAGTTGCGTCAACGCCGCGAACAGCACTTTTTGTCGCGTGAGATCCGACTGCAACCATGCATGCTCTAACTCTTTGCCGTCAATTTCAAGATGCTCGGCCACGATCACAGCAATGCTTTTTATCCAGCGTGAGGCGACGTCGCGTTGCTCAATGGCGCCGATCTCGCTCGCGGCGTCGAGCGCGTCAAATGCCATTTGCGCCTGCATCGCCACCCACGCCGACTCAATGGCTGGCATCGGCTTGGCTGCGACAGTTTCAACGTGCAGCACGCCAAAGATCGACAAACTTGGTACAACGCCCAATGAGAACAGGCCGGCTAGCAGCAACGCGCGTAGCGTCACCTTGACTGACTTTGGGTAATACGAAACTCGGTGTGTCATGTTTATTGTCCTTTCGGACCCGCCAGAGTTGGCAGGCATTCGACTGTTAAACGGCCTCCGCCACAGAGAACCCCAGTTCGCGCCTTACTTATTGCTTGTCATTAACTTAAACAAGCCGTGTAACAGGGTAACGACCGCCCAGTAACCGAGGTGTAACACTTGTCACCAGATTGGCGAATCAAATGCCTAATTTCAGCGCTCGCTCTTTTCGCCTCATGATTCGCTTTTTTGATCCAAAGAGTTTTACACTAAATTCATGACGATTTCGCAAAAAACTCTCAAGTCAAAAAGTTCAGCCCAACAAAAAATTGTCGCCAAAGAATTACGCAAGCTCAGAACTAAGTCTGACCTTAGTCAAGATGAACTGGCTACACGCGCCGGTATCGACCGCAAGACAATTAATCGCATTGAAAACGGGCATTTTTCGCCAACTTTAGACACAATTACGCGCTTAAGCCTTGTGCTCAGGATTACCCCAGGTACTTTATTGGGTAGTGGTCGCCGAGCAAAAAAGTAACTCGACAGCAACTGCGGTTCTGTTAGCCGCGGGAAGCGGATCAAGATTCTTAGGTAGGCAACATAAATTACTAACCCAAATTCTTGGTCGAAGTATTTTTGCCTGGTCGGTTGATCATCTCGTGGAAGCGCAGTTCCGCAACATTATTATCGTCACGGGTGCAGTTGACTTGTCGTCACAAATTTCCGACGCGCAAATTTCTGGCGCACAAATTTCTGGCGCGAATTTGATCGTCGTGCATAACGGAAATTGGCAATCCGGAATGGCTAGCAGTCTGCAATGTGGGCTCGCCGAAGCGCAACGACTCGGTGCCAGTGCCGTCGTAATCGGTTTGGCCGATCAACCGGCAATTGTCGGCTCAAGTTGGCAACGTGTTGCCCACTCAACTGCCCCACTCGCTGTGGCTACTTACAACGGCGTGCGCGGCAACCCAGTGCGAGTTCATGCTGAACTCTGGCCATTGCTGCCAACTTCGGGCGACGATGGCGCAAGAAGTCTCTTTAAGTCGCATAAAGATCTGCTCGAAGAAGTTGCATGCGACGGATCGTCGCAAGATCTCGACACGAACGAAGACATTGTCAGTCTGACAAAGTTACTCAGCCAATGAGCAAAGCCACTGTGCAAGACATTGCTCGCGTTACCCAACTTCTCGGTCGCAAACCGCAGGGAGAATTCGAAGTCGTCGTGCGTGATAAAAATGGCGAACCAGTTGTGGTCAAAAACGAACCGCTGCTGTTTGACGGCACGCCTATGCCAACTCGCTATTGGCTTGTCGGCGCACAAGAACACATCGCGGTGAGTCGCTTAGAGTCGGCTGGTTGCATCGACATTGCCGAAAGTGAAATTGATCCTGAAGCATTGCGACTAACCCACGAGCGATATGCCGCCGAACGCGACAGCGCAATACCTGCGCAATACTCGGGCCCGCGGCCTCATGGCGGTGTTGCTGGTACCCGAGTCGGCGTGAAGTGCCTGCACGCACATTATGCAAATTGGCTGGTTGATAAGACTGATGTCGTCGGCCAATGGGTAGACAAGCGACTTCAGCAAGATTGACAACACTAACTAGTGTGCGTAATTAATGGATAATGCACTCTCAGCGCTCGCGGCAATCGACATCGGCAGCAACTCGACAAATTTGCTGATCGTCGACCGAGACGGCAAAACACTCGAGCGAATTGTGCGCTCAACGCGGCTTGGTGCAGGCATTGGCGCGACTGGCGTGCTCAGCACAGAGTCGATGCAGCGCACTCTTGAATGCTTGCGTGAATACGAGTCGTTGATCAAACAACACAATGTCTCTCACCGCCGCACCGTGGCGACCGCCGCGTGCCGCGCCGCGAAAAATACAAGTGAGTTTTTTGCGGAGGTCAAAAAGATTTCTGGTGCCGAACCAGAGTTGATTTCGGGCGAAATTGAAGGATCGGTATCTTTTGTCGGCGCGACAAGTTCGTTCAAAGACAAAAAATCTACTCTTGTCGTTGACATCGGCGGGGCTTCGACCGAACTTATGGTCGGCACCGAAAGTTTAGATTTCGCCGTCAGTTTGCCGTTTGGTGCGGTGAACATCACCGAAGCAGAGTTGCATCGTGACCCGCCGCGACCCGAAGAACTCACGAATGCGATTTCTTTGGTGTCTGATGCGGTTGATGATGTGGCACATAACTATCCACTCGTTCGTCAAGTAGATCGAGTCGTTGGTGTCGCCGGAACGATCGTCACTGTCGCCGCCGTCGAAGTCGGCCAAAAAACTTTCGACCCGGTGACGCTGCACGAATTGAAACTCTCGCGCGACGCGGTTGAAGATGTTTTTCGCACGCTGGCTACTGAACCACTTCGCGATCGTGTGTTCAACCCCGGTCTACCCCGTGACCGTGCCGACATTATCGTCGGGGGCTGTTGCGTGCTCGTTGCCGTGATGCGACGATTACAAATTTCTCAGATGGTCGTCAGCCAATACAATCTGCTTGACGGGCTAATCTCTGAACTGCGAAAGAAAATATCTTGAGTCACTTGTCGAACACTTCACCAAAACGGGTTTTGCATCCTGCTGGTACGCCGGTTGCACCGCCGCGTCTTTATAGTCAAAGAATCATGATGCGACCGTTGGTCACCCACGACTTTGAAGCCTGGAGCGAAGTGCGACTACGCAATGTCGACTGGCTAAATGTTTGGGAGCCGCGCCGTTCAGAGTTTTTGGCTGATCCGGCGACTGACCGTGATGCATTTGAGCGACGCTGCGTGGCACGTGACCGTGAGCGACAAAATGGTTCGGCATACACGCTCGGCTTGTTTTTGAACAATTTACTAATTGGCGAAGTCAACATCAACAATGTCGTGCGCGGGGCGATGCAGACGGGCACGATCGGTTATTGGATTGACCGCAAGCATGCAGGCAACGGTTATGTCGCCGAAGGTGTCGTGGCAATCATGAAATTCGCTTTTGACGAATTGAACCTGCATCGCCTTGAAGTTTGCATAATCCCGCGCAATACAAATAGCAAAAGAATCGCCGAGAAGTTGGGACTGCGCCTCGAAGGTTTAGCCGAGCGCTTTCTCGAAATTAATGGCGTTTGGGAGGACCACTTGCGTTATGCGATCACCTCTGAAGAATGGCACGAGCGTCGCGACACCCTGACCCACCAGTGGCTCGTAATCCGCAAATAATTTTTATTTTTTGAGGCGAGATTGCAGGGCGGCGAGGCGCTCGGCGAACCAGGGTTGGCGCGTTGTCCACACTTGTGGCTCAAGTTCTTTGGCGACCGCTTGTTCGTGGGTTGCGACATTTGCCATTTCTTGAATCGTGCGCTTGGTGAGAATCGCTAGTTCGCGCGGCGCGCCGGCGGCGCGCATCGCCATGGCGTGCGCAACCGACATCAACTCTTCATCCGGCACACATTTATAAACCAGACCAACGCGCTCGGCTTCAACACCGTCGAGAATCTCGCCGAAAATAACTGCAGCCATCGTGGCTTGCGGGCCGGCAATGTTGCGAAACATCCAAGTGTGGCCACCGCCAGGGTGCAAACCGATCTGTAAAAATCGCGTGTCAAACTTTGCGCGAGCAGCGGCGATGCGTACATCGCAACACAACGCCAAGTTCATGCCGGCGCCTACTGCGGCACCATTAACCGCCGCAATCGTTGGCAAAGGTGTGCGTGCGATGCGCAAGAATCCTTCATAAATCTTCGTCAGCGATGCACCGTCGGCCTCTGCCAAATTGCCGAGGTTCGCACCTGCGCAAAATGCGGGGGCCGCACCGGTAACGACGAGCGCACCCACTTTTTGATCGGCTTCGATATCGTTCATCGCGGCTGAAATATCAGCAACCATCTCGGCAGTCATCGTGTTGCGCTCTGCTGGATTATTCAGCGTTAGTGTCGCGACGCCGTCTTTTCGCTCAACCTGCACAAGACTCATGAGCATTTAGTTTGGCACATTGTTAGCGTGGTTACTGCATGTTGGACCATGTCTTTACTGATGCGATTAGCGCCTTGCGCGACGCCTTTTCAAATGCGTTTCTTGAACGCCAAGCATTTGACGAACACTTTCAGTCAGATGTCTTGCTGGGCGATCTCGTCTGGGAGACGAGTTACGGCCTGCCCGGCGAAGGTCGACCGCCGCGGGTCATTGCCCATGTCACGCTGACTTGGCCGAGTTGGAGCCAAGCAATTTATCGTGCATGGTATACCGAAGAGATTTTTCATGAAGCACCAGAGATTGAAATGCAAATAGTGTTTCGCGTGCAACGACTTACGACACAGCCCGATGCAAATCTTGTTGAAAGCATTGTGCCGATCAAAAGCCCACAGATTGGTAAGGGCAAATTAGATCGCGAGGGCATCACGGTTGAAATAAATCATCCAACGCACACGGACAAAAAATCTGTTGATCAACTCGACTATGCGATTGAAGTGACATACGAAGGCAGCTATGAACTCGCCGAAGAAACCCTGCAAGATGGCACGAGCAAATTGCTGGATGAAAATTTTGGCAGCCTCGGCGGTTGGATTGCGACAACGCTCGTGCGCCTTGGCGACCTCAAACTGACTTTCTTTCCGGCCGACGAAGTCTAAGAACGCAACAAATCTTTCGGTACGACGGTCGTTAGCGACACGAGCGGTCGCGGCCCGATGTGCGAGATGACTTCTGAGGCGACTAGTGAGGCGATCTTGCCACATTGCTCGATTGGTTTGCCGCGCACGAAGCCGTAAAGAAAACCTGCTGCATACATGTCGCCTGCCCCAGTGGCGTCAACCACGCTGTCAACTGGCTCGGCATCGATAATCACGACCTCATCACCGTCGATCACGACTGACCCATGCTCGTTGCGCGTAACGGCGGCAAACTCGCAATCTTCGCGCAACTGATGTAGACCATCGTTGATTGACTCGACTTGGTATAGCGCCTTGAGTTCATCTTCGTTCGAAAACAAAATGTCGATGTCGTTTTTAACCAACGACAAAAAGTCTGCACGATGACGGTCTACGCAAAAAGAATCTGAAAGCGTTAGCGCAACCCTGCGCCCCGCCGCATGCGCATACTCGGCCGCAGTTCGAAAAGCATCTTTTGCCGCTTCTTTGTCGAACAGATAGCCCTCAAGAAACACGACCGCGGCGCTCTGCACGGCAGATTTAGAAATATCTGCGGCATCGAGCAACGAGGCTGCACCCAAGAATGTGTTCATCGTGCGATTGCCGTCTGGCGTGACGACGATCAAACACCGACCAGTGTCTTGGGTCGTGCAAGTCGCGCCTGGAAAGAACTTCACGCCCACCGTGTCAAGATCATGCTTGAAAGCATCGCCGAGACGGTCTGCAGAAATCTTGCCGATAAACCCAGCCTTGCCACCCAGGCTGGCCAGCCCATAGGCCGTGTTGGCCGCCGAGCCGCCGCTCATCTCGGTGCGTGAGTGCACCAGCGAATGCAAATGTTTCGAGCGCTGAATGTCAACCAGATTCATCGAGCCTTTGACGATTTTTTCGCGCACCAAAAAACCTTCGTCGACTGTTGCCAAGACATCGACCAACGCGTTGCCAATCGTCAACGCATCCAGGCTCACGCCTTCGACGGTTGTCAGGTTTACAGGTGGCATTCGAAGACTAACGAGCGCGAGACATCGCTGTAAGTTCACCCTTGACCAGGCGCTGTTGAAGTTCGCGCTTCAAGAATTTTCCGGCGGCATTGCGCGGCAACGGCTCATCCATCACGACGACATGCACCGGCACTTTGAATGCTGCGATTTTGCCTTCAAGAAACTTCCACAAATCTTGTGGATCAAGAACCACGCCGGCTTTGGGCAAAATCGCCACGCCAACCTCTTCACCTAGGCGCTCGTGAGGCACGCCAAAAACCGCGGCCTCGTGCACGGCGGGGTGATCGTAGATCGCACTCTCAACCTCGGCGCCGTAGATGTTTTCGCCTGCGCGAAGAATCATGTCTTTGACACGATCTTCGACGTATACAAAACCTTCGGCGTCAATCCGGCCGATGTCACCCGAGCGCAACCAGCCGTCGACAATCGTCTCGGCATTTGCTTCGGGGCGATTCCAATATCCACGAATCAACATCGGGCCAAAGAACCAAATTTCGCCTGCTTCGCCGGTTGGTAAGGGTTTTAGATTTTCGTCACGGACTTCAACGCGCATCGGCAAGACTGCGCGACCAGTGCTGGTCGGGTGAGCCAAATAGTCAGAACCAGTGATGCCGGGGCCAAACGCGTTTGTCTCGGTCATGCCGTAACCCAGTTGCGGGCTGCCATTTTTGACTTTGTCGTTGACTTTGCCGACAAGCGAAGTTGGCGAAGGTGCGCCGCCGCCACCCACTGCGCGCAAACTCGTCGTGTCGTATTTGTCAAATACGGGCGAATTGACGAGATCCCAACTTTGCGTCGGCACGCCAACAAAATTCGTGATCTGCTCGCGCTCAATCATTTCGAGAGCCTTCTCGACATCCCACTTGTACATAATCGCCAGTTTCAAGCCGGCGATGAAGCAACTCATCATCACTGGCACGCAACCAGTGACATGAAATAGAGGCACGATCAAAATAAACGAAGTCGGTATTTCTGGGCCGGTCACATCTTTGAGTTTCGTACCCGACATTGTGAGCACGGCGTTGCGCGACGAGAACGCCATCAGCGAAGAAATGATCGCACGATGCGTTGACACCGCACCCTTTGGTCGACCAGTCGTACCCGAGGTGTACAAAATTGTCGCGTCATCGTCAGACTTGATGTCAACAACCGGACATTTCAACGCCGCCTTCAAGTGCGGCGCCAAAGCATCTTGCCACTTGTCGACACCACTAGGCAGCATTTTCTCAGCACGCACGACCAAAACTTTGACGCCGAGTTTTTTGCAACATTGCGCGGCGATGTCAAAGCGTTGTTGATCACAAATCAAAACCGTTGCGCCAGAGTCTTGCAACGCAAAATCTATTTCATCTTCGACCCACCACGAATTCATCGACACAGAGATGGCACCAACCGAGATGATCGCCGCAAACGACATCACCCATTCGGGATAATTGCGCATCGCGACCGCAACTCGGTCGCCTTTCTTGACGCCATAACTGTTTACGAGCAGATTTGACAAAGCATCAATTTGATCCATTGCTTGGGTAAATGTGTATGTCTCGCCCTCGTAGACCAAGAAAGTCTTGTCGCCGTGGCCACGTGCGCCGGCAAAAACCTGGCCCAGATGCGCTGGTGCGTTCTTAAACACCTGCATCTTGACGCCAAACACCTCGGCATCTATCAGTTCGAAAATCTGCCCAGGTGCAGTGGCCGCCAAGTTAGCCTCGGTCCATGTCATTGTCATTTGCGAAACCCCACCCTGCTTATTGAATAGTTGACCATTTTGGCACTCAGATATTGTGCCACTCGGCCGTGTTCACCGCCTAACCGTGAATTGTGGAGCTGAGGGGAATTGAACCCCTGGCCTGTACATTGCGAACGTACCGCTCTGCCAACTGAGCTACAGCCCCGAATTGCGTTGAATTGTTTGGCGAGTTAGGCGGCGCGGTTACGAAACTGACGCATATAACGCGTGCTGTCGCGCTGCGAGCGAAGTTGCACCAGCCAATAGCAATAGCCGAGCAAGGCGATCAGGCTCAGCGTAAACGCATAAACCAAAACAATCGAGCCAGTCGTGAACGCCAAGAACAACGAAACCACCACCGCTGTAGCCAGACCAACAACCGTATGTTGACGGCGCTGACGAACAAGTTCGCGAGCGTAAAAATCGCCTGAGCGCGGCTGATGCGAGCGGGTGCCTTGTGGGCGCAAGATCGGTCCAGTTAGATGCGATAAGTGACTCGCCTGACGCGAACGCGTCTGGTTTGGTGCCAGTTCGCGAGACATCCCCCGCAGCTGCCCCTGCGGATGGCGCAAATTAGAACTCTGCAAAGTCGAGAGGTGACGACGAAAATGGCTTACCGAAATTGTCGGCGATTTGTTTATTCGGGCTCGTACTAGGGGTGGCAAAAGAACTGCCAGCCAAGCGGCGCCAACGATCAGAAGAATTAACTTATTCATGGGGTCATCTAAGTGTATTACGGGTTGACCAGATCACTACCCAAGCCTCTCAAAGCCTTTAAACTATGGGAACTGCCGAGCGAAATTTACGGATGAACTATCGCCCGAACCTCATGCCTCGCGCCGATAGGTGCCCTGTCGCCCACCCGACTTCTCCCACAAAGTGAGTTCGCCAATGACCATTGCGCGGTCGGCGCTCTTGCACATGTCGTATATCGTCAGCGCGGCGACTGAGCAAGCATGCAACGCTTCCATTTCGACGCCCGTGCGGTCGATCGTGTCGACTTGGGCCTCAACTGCAATATGGTCGTCGCCGAATTCAAAATTGATATACACCGCGCTAACCAACAACGGATGACACAACGGAATCATCTCGGCTGTGCGCTTTGACGCCTGTATCCCCGCGACGCGCGCGACGGCGAGCACATCACCCTTTTTCACTTCACGATTAACAATCGCCGCCGTTGTTTCGGGCTTCATGAATACTTTGCACCTGGCCACTGCGCGACGATGCGTCGGTTCTTTTGGCGTTACATCGACCATGCGGGCTCGACCCATCGGGTCAAGATGCGAAAAATTCAGTTCAGACATGATTTTTCGCCGTCATGATTAGCCGCCGATCTGACTCATCGATCGTTTAGGTCGCACGAAAGTGACGTTGCCAATCGCGTGCCCGGCCCACTTGGTGCCCACTGCGCGCGCAATTTCGGCTGCGAGTTCGTCGTCGGTCGCAGCGCCCCGCAGCATCGCCCGCAGGTCAAACTCGGTCGTTGAGAACAAACAAGTGCGAAACTGCCCTTCTGCAGTTAGGCGAACACGATCGCAGTCACCACAAAACGGCTTTGTCACCGACGGAATCACGCCAATGGTGCCGGCTCCGTCGAGATACCGCCAGCGATCTGCGGGTGCTGCGCCACGCGCCGCAACTTGCTCGAGTGGATAGACGTTGTTGATCGTCGCCACGATCTCGTCTTGACCGACTACGTCGTTGCGTTGCCACTGCCCCTGCGCATCAAGTGGCATGAACTCAATGAATCGCACTTCAATTTTTTTGTCGCGACCAAAACTGGCCAGTGCCAAAATTTCATCGTCGTTTACGCCGCGCTGAATAACAGCGTTGATTTTGACTGGTGCGAAACCGACTTGAATCGCCGAATCAATTCCGTCCAAGACATTTGCCAAGTGATCGCGACGAGTGATCTTGAGAAACTTTTCGCTTTGCAGCGTGTCGAGGCTGATGTTGATCCGCGACAATCCTGCAGATTTAAGATCATCGACAAGCAATCGCAATGTTGCGCCGTTTGTCGTCAGCGCCAGATCGATATTTTTGCCGGCCAAAGGAGACTTGGCGGTGCTCGGCACTTTCAGTTGCGCGAGTTTTTCGACCAACATCGGCAAGTGCGCCCGCACCGTCGGCTCGCCACCCGTCAAACGAATGCTGTCGACATCGAATCGGTGCACGCAGATCGTCGCCAACCGTTCGATTTCTTCAAAACTTAAAATGTCCTTGCGATCGAGCCACGCCAATCCTTCTTCGGGCATGCAATAGGTGCAACGAAAATTGCAGCGATCGGTGATCGAAATTCGCAAGTCGCGGACAGTTCGCCCGAACGGGTCAATTAATTCCATGGCAGTCCCATATAACGAGCATATTCTGCGAACACGATTTCGAGACTATTGATCGCCAGTTGGTCGTGCATTAGCCCAGCGTCAGCCCAGCATCAGCCCAGCATCAGCCCAGCGTTAGCCCAGCATCATTACTTCTACTTCGGCACCAACTGCCAACCCTTGACCGTCGGGCACCATCGCCAGACCGTTGGCCTGCGCCGTGGCTGCAAGTTGATGGCTGCCCTGCGGCCCCGTGTCGCGAATATGCAGTCGCCCATCCTCGGCGAACTCGCCGAACACTCGCATGAAATGAATCTTGCCGTCTTGCTTGCGCTTCATCGGCGCATCAACAATCGCGCGCACGGTCGGTCGCATCAAATTTTGCGTGTGCCCCATAATTTTGCGCAAAGCGGGTCGCGCCAACAATTCAAAACTAATCATCGACGACACGGGGTTGCCCGGCAATCCGAATATTGGGATAACTCGCGAGTCGCTTGTTGTTAGTTTGCCAAAAGCAAAAGGTTTCGCGGGCTTGATTGCCATCTGCATCCAACGCATCTCGGCGATGCGCGACAAAACAATTTTCACTACATCAAAGTCTCCCTGACCAACGCCACCACTCGTAACGATCGCGTCACACCGTGTTGCGACCTCGCGCAACTTGCTTTCGAGCACTGCCTCGTCGTCGTCGACGATGCCGAGATTTATCACTTCACAGCCAGTCGCGCTGATCATGGCTGCCAGCATCGTCAAGTTGCTCTCGCGAATCTGCCCTGGCTTCAGGTCTGATCCGTCAATCACGAGCTCGTCGCCAGTCGAAAGCATCGCCACGCGCAAACGTGGATACGACAAAACTCTTCGCGCGTTAATGCCTGCCAAGACACCAATACCTGCGGCGTTAATCAGCGAACCAGATTTGAACACCACCTCGCCTGCTCGCACATCTTCGCCAATTTCGCGAATTGCATCGCCAACTTTGGCTGGCTTGTTGCATCGCACACGCGACGCAGTTAGTTCGGTTGCATCTTCGATCATCACCACGGCATCGGCGCCCTGTGGCATCGGCGCCCCGGTCATAATTCGTGCAGCCTGACCCGCACCAATTTCATAGCCAGCAACATGACCAGCGCCAATAACTCCAAGCACTTCAAGTTCGACGCCAGCAGTCGTCACGTCTTGTGCACGCACAGCAAAACCGTCGACCGCAGTGTTGGCGAACGGAGGAATAAATTCTGTCGCGACAATATCTTGTGCCACAACTCGCCCCGACATCGATTCACAGTCGACCAGCACCGGTGCGGCTGGTTCGCATCCACCGATCACGATTTGCTGCGCTTCGACCAAAGAAATCACAGCGCTGACGGTATCGCCACAGAACTTGTAGCAGGCTGAACCGCCTCACAGGCTGCGTACGATTAACGCCAAGATGCCCGCCAATATGAACACCTATCAATCGCTGTCGTCGTCAGGGCACGGTGCGACGTGGCAAGCGGTCAATCCTGCCGAGCAGTCGCACCAAAGCACTGTCGAATTGCGCTGGGAGAACGAAGGTTGGACAGCGCAAGGCACCCTTGGCCTCGATAACGCACAGTTCGTGTTGCGACTTTCAGCGGGCTGGGCCGTGCAGCAATGTTTATTGTTTCGTGATCTCGAAGAACCTGACCTTTGGCTCGGCACCGACAGTCACGGTCGCTGGGGTGAAGTTAACGGCGCTCATCGCACCGAACTCGACGGCTGCACCGATCTCGATTTTGCCAACACACCGTTCACGAATTGCATTCCGATTCGGCGACTGCCGCTTCTGGTCGGCCACAGCGCGACGATCAGCGTTGCAGTTATAGACACTGAAACTCTCGGCATCGCCAAACAAACTCAGCGATACACGAAAGTCGCGCCAGACACTTGGCGCTATTTCAGCATCGCTTCAAACTGTGAAGTCGAAGCAGTTGTCGATCAGTTCGGGTTCATACTCGACGAGCCAAACAAGTTTCAGCGCGTCACCTAGTTTTTGTGCGAGCTAGTGCTAGTCAGTGACTGCGGCGTAGACCAGCGAACGCAAATACGGGCGAATCGGATATGTGCTCGACGGAATCAACTGTGTAAAAAACATCGCGCTGATCTCGTTTACAGGGTCAACCCAAAACGCGGTGCTGGCCATGCCACCCCAACCAAATGTGCCGTTCGGGCACGCCACACGAGTTTTAGCCTGATCGACAACTACAGAAAACCCAAGACCAAAACCCAAACCGTCGTAGAAAATTTCTTCACCAAGTGGTCGACCAAAAGTTGAAATGTCGGCATTGTTCGGCAAATAGTTCATCACCATCATTTCGAAAGTACGCGACGAGAGTAGTCGCACATTGCCCGACTTGCCACGACCTTCGAGCATACGAATGAACTTGAAGTAATCACTGGCAGTCGAAATTAAGCCGCCGCCACCCGAGAAAAACACCGGCTTGTCGAGCGCGCTATTGCCAAATCCGCTCAGCTTTGCTTTTTTGTGATTTGTTTCGTCATAGCGATAAAGCGACGCGACTCGATCGTGTTTTTCGTTGGGCACCCAAAATGCCGTGTCGTGCATTTCAAGCGGTTGCAAAATATTTTTGTCGAAAAACTCGTCAAGCGGCATCTTGGCCACAACTTCAATCACTCTCCCGACGATGTCGGTAGCCACGCTGTAGTTCCAACTTGAGCCCGGCTGGAATAGCAACGGCAGCGCCGCATATTTGTCGCAGACCACTTCAAGCGAATCTGCATATGCCACACCTGCTTCAAAACCAGCACGACGATACATGTCGTCGACAACGTCTGAATACATATAGCCGTATGTCAAACCTGCCGTGTGGGTCAGCAAATGCCAAATGCGAATCGGCTCGGTGAGTGCATTTGTCAGCGGCTTCAATACCGTGCCCGTATTCCAAACTCGAGTTTCGCCAAATGACTTGATAAATTTGCTGACTGGGTCGGTGAGTTGCAACAAGCCGCGCTCGACCAACATCATCAACGCGATCGAGGTGATCGGCTTGGTCATCGAATAGATGCGATACATCGTGTCGTCGGTGATCGGTGTACTTGTTTCAGAATCTTTATGACCATACATGCCGAAGTGTGCAACTTTGCCGTGTCGTGCAACGGCAACTGCATAGCCAGCCAAGCGACCTTCGTCAACGTAGCGATTGAAATGCTCGTCGATCTTTTTCAGTCGTGTCGAGTCAAGACCGACTTCTTTGGCATCAACTGTTGCCCCAAAATTTTTAGCCATAACCCCAACGTTAAACTATTTATTGAACTTTTCTTTAAGCCAAGAATTCAACTGCGGCCCAATATCTGTGCGCTCAAGGGCGATCTCAATGACTGCTCGCAAAAGGCCCATCGGCGTGCCAGTGTCGTATCGCGTTATTTCACTGACAACACCCAACAGCGCCTGCTCGTTTGCCAACATCGCTAACGCATCGGTCAACTGAAGTTCGCCATTCGCACTGGGTTTAATTTGTTCAAGTTTGTCGAAAACTTTTGGTGACAACACATAACGACCGATGATCACGATGTCGCTGACTGCTTCGGCTGGTTTTGGTTTTTCAACAACTTGCAAAATTTCAACTGCGTCTTCTGTGTCGCTTTTGTAAACAGCGACCTTGACGTTGCCATAGCTCGAGACTTCAGCAGTCGCAACTCGTTTTAATCCAATGCTGCTTTTGCCAGATTTTTCATAGAGCGCCGCGAGTTGTATGGTCAACGAGGCGTCGCCCATTATTTCGTCGGGCAACATCACGACGAACGGCTCGTCGCCCACCGCTTGTCGCGCGCAACTCACCGCATGACCCAAACCCAACGGTGAATCTTGATACACGACGCTGACCGCGACTTTGTCGGTGCTGGCTGCCGAGGCATAGCTCTCGATCGACGGCTTGGCTCGACTAGTGACAATCACGACACGCGTGCAACCCGCCTGCGCCGCCTCATCAATCACGAACTGCAGCGCCGGGGTGTCATATATAGGTAGCAATTCTTTGGGTGTGGCGCGGGTCGCGGGCAAGAAGCGTGTGCCCATTCCGGCCGCGGGAATAACAGCAGTGCGCACAGCCACACAATCATCCTAGAATCAAAAGCCCTATGCCGACTTATGTTTACAAGTTCATTGACTCGGGCGAGACCATTGAGATCTATCAGGCATTTAGTGATGATGCGCTGACCGAAGCGCCACATCCAGCAGACGGCAAGCCGCGCCCAGTGAAAAAAGTGTTCACGCCGGTTGGCGTCACTTTCAAGGGTGGAGGTTTCTACAAGACCGATAGCGCAGCCTCAGGCAAGACTGCAGCGTCGGGCACACCAACGGGCAAGCCGAGTGAAACTGCAGGCACGGGTTCGACGGCAGGCGCGAGTTCAGACTCGAGCACTACTTCAGGTACGACCAGCACGACTGGCTCGACTAGTTCGAGCGATGCGGCATCACCAACAAAAACTGAGACGAAACCGGCGCCAGCCACTAAGTCGTAGTCGGCACACATGGCATTAAGCCATGAAAACAAAACTTCTCGAGACTTGGTACGAACTTTGTCGTGACGCCACACGACAGCGAATTGTTGTCATTTCATTATCCATTATTTGTGCTCTTCTCTTTCTCGTTTCCGCAGTGTCATTTCACGACAGCGATGTCGCGACCAGCGACCTGCAGGGTGCAAGTCGCTACGAAATACCTCTTGGGTTTCGTGCAGTGGCGATGCAAAGTGCCGGGCCACTACCAGAAATTCACACAGGCGACTATGTCGACGTGATCATTGATTCGGCGATATCTCTTGAGCGAGTTCTGGTTTTTGATGTGATTGATCTGCCAAATCGGCAGACAACTGTCGTCTTGGCCGTGCCGATGACTGAAGTGGCAATGGTCGCCAATGCCGCCTCGCTCGGCGTGGTCAGCCTCGTGTTAGTCGGCTAGAAATCAATTAGCGAAAGTTAGTGGCGACGAGCAACAAAATTGCCGTGCCCAACGCAACTCGATAAATAACATACGGCGAAAAACTTTTTGTGCGCACGAGCCGAATAATCGACCACATTGCAACCCACCCAGAAATGCCGGCACTCACAATGCCGACCATAATTGGCACCGCCAAACCCTCGGGTATGCCGTCGCGCCAAAGTTGGGCGAGTTTAAACACCACCGCGCCACCAATAATCGGCACGCTCATCAAAAATGAAAGTCGCACCGCGGCATCGCGCGAATAGCCCGTCAATCGTGCCGCAGTAATCGTGATGCCCGAGCGCGAAGTGCCAGGGTTCAATGCCAATACTTGTGCCATGCCGATGACCAATGCATCGCGCAATGAAAGTTGTGTGACATCGCGCGAATTTTGCGCAACCATTGCTTGCTTATCAGCCCACACGAGCAACAAGCCAAACACGATCAAACTGACGGCAATCAAGTTTGGCGTGCCCAGTCGTTCGGTGATTGACTCTTCAAAAATCGCGCCGACGATGCCAGCAGGAATCGCCGAAGCGACCAAGAACCATGCCTGCTTGCCCACCACCGTCGTTGAACTCTGGCGACGAAATGCAAACTGCACACCCGCGCGAAGATAAACGACAAGTTCGCGACGCAGGAAGATAAAAACCGCGACGAGCGTGCCGAGATGCAACGCTGTATCGAAGGCTTTCGCTGTTGCTGGCGTGTCGTAGTCATTCCAGTTGAACAGCCACGGAACTATTTCTAAGTGTCCGCTCGAAGAAATCGGCAAAAACTCGGTTAAGCCTTGCACGATGCCCAGCACGATGGCGTGCAAAATTGACATGCTGGTTATGAACCGCTCATCATTACATCGCTTATTACCAACGAAAGCCCGACCGCACGCATCGGTAACCAATCAATGTCGTTGCCGAGGTCGACAATGTTCAGCAACATTTTTTGCAGTGTTGAGGCGATTGTAAATTCGCGAATCGGTGCACCCAGCGTGCCGTTCTTGATCAAAATGCCCGACGCACCCGTTGAAAAATCACCAGAGATTGTGTTCACGCCGCTATGCATGCCGGCGACATCTTGAATCAACACCCCGTCATCAATCGTCGCAATTAACTCGGCTTGCGTCTTGTTGCCTGGTTGCACCTGCATTGCCAGACAACCCACGCCTGGGCCGCCAGCAAACCCACCACGCGTTGCGTTGCCCGTGCTCTTGGTGTTCATTCGACGCGCGCTATAACTCGAGTGCACGAATTTTCTGAGCACACCGTTTTCGATCAAGATGTTGCGCCGTGCCGCCAAACCTTCGCCGTCAATGTCGGTTGACGTATACGCCAATGGGTTAGTCGGATCATCGACAAGCGTAAATCGCGGATCAGCAACTTGCTCGTTCAAACGATCGGCAAACAAACTGCGGCCTTTGGCCAGATTCTCGCCATTCAATGCACTCGACAAAATACTGACGAATTGCGAGGTCACATATGGGTCTAAAACAATCGTCACACTCTTGCTCGCTGGTTTTGTCGCACCGAGCAAACGAGTTGCACGATCGGCTGCCTCGCGCGCGGCTTTTTTGAGGTCAAACTCTTTTGGCGAGTCACCAACCGAAAAACCAAAACCCGTTTGTGCTTCGTCGCCATCGTCTGCCAAGGTCGCCACCGAGACGTAGCACGAGTTGCCTCGTCCGCTTTCGCGAATGCCCGTGGTCGTCGAGACGGCAGTTTCTGCCCAGCCGTCTTCATAATTTGACTGCTCGGCGCGCACCCGTGCATCAGCGGCGAGCGTGAGTTTTTCTAACTCTTTGGTGATTTCAATTTTTTTGTCGGTCGGATAGTTTGCTAGTTCTTCGTCCCAAAACTTTTGTGGAATTTGTGCCACACCGTCTGGCTCGGCGAGACCCGCCCACTGATCAACCGTGCCGAACTGAACGTTGTCGCGGGCCTCGGCCAGAACTTCGGCGATCGCCGACGGTTCGAGTGTGCCCGCATACGCAAAACCCGTGCGCCCGTCTCTGATGATGCGAATGCCGACTCCCTCGCTTTGAGCCGACACAAAGTGCTCGAGTTCACCTTCATAGACACGCACTGAAGTTTCTCCGCCGCGCGAAACATACGCCTCGATATGTTCACCGGATTTGGCTTGCTCAACAACCGAGTCTGCGAGAGATTGCAACTCTGGCACACCAACACTCATGCTGCAGTGCCACCAATCGTCAGTGACCGTACGCGCAAAGTCGGTTGACCGTCACCCACTGGCACGCCTTGGCCGTCTTTGCCGCAAGTGCCGGGGTTGCCCATCGCAAAATCGTTGCCGAGCAGGTCGATATCTTTCAAAACCTCTGGACCGTTGCCGATCAAATTGCTTTCACGCAACGGCTCTGTGATCTCGCCGTTCTCGATCAGGTAAGCCTCGGTCATGCCGAAAACAAAGTCACCGCTTGCAGTATCGACTTGCCCGCCGCCGAGTTTGGCAATGTAGACGCCTTGCTTCGTGGCGCGCACGATGTCATCTGGGTCTTCTTTGCCGTTAAGCACAAACGTATTTGTCATGCGCACCATCGGCAAGTGTTGATAACTCTGACGCCGACCGTTGCCACTTTGTGCGCGACCTTCTTTGCGCGCACGCAAGTAGTCCCACATATAGTCAGTGAGCACGCCATCTTTGATCAGCGTGTTGCGCTGCGACGGATGACCTTCG
>CAMDEC010000020.1 GCA_945893395.1 Bifidobacterium breve | reverse complement strand
TGGCTTGATTGATGTCCTGTGAAGAGTAAAAAGTCGGCATGCTTAATTTCGTTTTGAACGAGTCGTCCGTAGCGAGTTGGCACTTGCCAATCCATCTCGCCTGAGGAGATTAAAGTAGGCGCTTTAATTGTGTGTAACCTATCGAGAGTATTATGTGTTTTGTCCGCATGGAAGTGTCCGAGTAAACCGGTTTTTGTCGGCGGATTAGGGTTTTCGAGAATAAATCGACGTTCAAATGCTGCAACGTCATCTGGACGTTCGTTTATGAAGTGAGGACTTGCCACCCAAAGCAGAGCAGTTCGAATATAACTCGTGAAGTCATCGTGAATTACTGGTAATTCCATTGATTCAATCATTCGGCAGAACCAATCATCTGATCTGCCCCATGTGCAGTGGAGTTGAATAGATCGCACAAGTTCTGGATAATTTATTGCAAGTTCTTGTGCAGTGGCTGAGCCAAGTGACAATCCTGAGACATGTGCCGCATCTATGTCCAAAACTTTGAGTAGAGCTGCAGCATCATCCGCTAAAACTTTCATACTGTAAGAAGATGGATCATCTGGACTTGTTGAGAGACCGGTTCCTCTAGCGTCATAGGTAATTACTTTGAAATCGGTTTTGTAGGCATTGACTTGAGAAGACCATGTTGTGTGATCTGCAGCCGTTCCCATGATCAAGAGCAGGGGTGGGCCTTCTCCAGAGATCTCATAGTAGATGTCGATTCCCGTTGAGAGAGTAGTCATTGGCATTTCAATTACTCTGCAACTTTTTTGAATATCAGATTGAACTCGAGCAGGCCCTGAGGTTTGGTATAAATGAACACTTCTGGGACGGAAGGATTTGGAATTCCCCATTCGGAAAAAGTAATTTCGATTTGTCCAGTGACATTAATATAAGAATTTTTGACCTGAGACCTAACGAAAAAAGTTACTTCTTTTGTTGTACCACGAAGTGTTAGAAAACCACGAGCTGTAGTGATGAGAGCTTGTTGTTCCGTAGGCAGGCGAGACAACTCAATTGGGTGCTTAAGAGCAAATGATGCTTTAGGAAATTCTGTGGTTTTCATAATTCTTCCATTGAATTGAGCATCTCTCTGCGATTTATCACTCTTCAGTGTTCGCATGTCAACTTCAAAACTGCCTGAGAAAATCTCTAAATTATTTACGGTTAGCTCACCATCAATTGATTGTGTTCGACCAACAGCTTCAAGATCTGTGATCACTATTCTCTCCTTGACTCGATAGCCAACTTCAGACGGTGGCGTCAAAACCCACCTGCCGGTTAAATCCATCGTGGATTGGGTTCCTATGATGTCATCAGCGACAGTGGCTAAGTCAATGAACCGAGGTAAAGGCTCATTTGTTAGCAACTCTTTATAAATTTTTGGCGCAATCAATGCAAACAGAATAATTGTGCCGCATGTGGCTAAGAGCAATCTATATCTTTTTGACAAAGTCAAGCCAATCATTTGATCTATCTCGTTTGATACAGGAATTGATTGCTACTATTTTCTCTGCAACTAAAGAAAACTCAATAGTATTGCTAAAGTAGATTGATTCAACTAAGAATGAAATACTTGGATACTTTTGCCACAGGATATTCAAAAAGTGCAAATCAATTTGACTGTCAAGTTTGCGAAGACTATCAATTGTGAAAAAAATAATCCCAGATATATCAAGATTGTAACTTTTGGTGATCAGTGTGGTAAGAGAATATCCTGGTTCGGTTGTAAATTCTGAAAAGATTTCACCGCACAATTTGCCACGAAGACTAATTAATCGAGAATCTATTGCCTTTCTTTGCAGGTCAATATTTGGACTTTTGAAAACCCCTGGCTCAGAAAATTGGGTCTCGCTATAGGTGTGGAGAACAGCAAGAAAATTGCTCAATCCAATTGCTCTTTCAGCTCAAAATCTATGCCAAGTTTTGTTAGTGACGATGTCTTTAAGACATCAAAATATCGGAACGGATCCTTCAAACCCAGAGGCGTAAATAAATTTTTGTAACGAGTATTCAGGGAAAGTCTTGACTCTTTTTCTTTATTGACGATTGAGCCATGAAACAGTCCAGACCAAAAAACTAATGCGCTGCCGAAAGGCACGTCCATTAGTTCTGCATGGTCTAGAAGAATATTGTCAAAACCAGGTCGGTCTTTTGGGTTGTCTCTGATGTGTTCTGCGGCAATTCTTGAAAACTTTCTATTTAAGAGATACATACTTTTCGTGCGAAAACAATCCACAAAAGGGAGCCACACTATGATCTCATAGGGGGAGTTTGCTGGGGCGTCTCGGTGCAATTCCGTTGGAACGGGGTACTCGGGCGGCTGAAAAACTAAATTGGGTGTTTTCTGAGCAAGGACATCAACTCCGACCAGCGGTTCTAGGTATGAGTTAAATATTTTGTAGATTCTTTGACCGAAGTTTATTGATTCTGCAATTTCAGTCGTCAATTTAAGACGAAAGTCATCTACTTCTTTAGCTGATGCGAATGACTCGTGCAAGTAGTTCAGGTCGTGTTCAACTTGCGTATTTGGCTTACCTAAAAGTTGATGTGCAATATCTCGAACCTGCTCTTGCATTGTACTTAAATCTTTAAGATCGTCTGCTAGAACGACCTCAAATCCATTTGAGTGGAATAATTCAGTCATTAGTTTTGCTGTCAGTTTGCTAGGTTACTTTTTTCTTCTGAATATTTTTGCTGCATCAGACCGGCACGGACAAGTCGGGCAGAAGTTTCGAGGTGTTCAGCTAGTGCCCTAGCAGCAGACTCATGGTCGTGAATTTCCACGAAGTCGATAATCGCTTGGTGCTCGGTGTCTGCAGCATCGTGACGATATAAAAGTGACATTCGTTGGTAGCGAATAGCGTGCGCCCAAAGTTGCTCAATTAGTTTGAGTCGGCGTGGTGAATTTGATTTCTTGTAAAGCGCAAAGTGAAAATCGTAATTAAGTTTGATGATTTTTGAATTCTGTTTTTTTTGTTTAGCATCAAACATTTGTGAAAGCAAGAGCTTTAGCCTAGAAATTTCTGCGCTTGTAAATTTGTCTGCATTCAAAATTGCGTTTGATTCAATTTCGATACGTATTTTGTAAAGATCATCTAAGTCGTCTATCGAAATTGGCGAAACCCATACACCTCGGTTGTGGATGTACAGCACCAACCCTTCTACTTCTAGGGCGCGCATTGCTTCTCTGACGGGGATAAAGCTTGTACCGCATTCTTCGGCAATTAATTTTGGAAGTAATTTTGAATTCGCCGGGTAAGTTCCGTTGATGATTTTTGAGCGAATATGAGTAATTACCTGCTCGACCGAACTGTCGTCTATCGTTTTTTTCATTTTGGTTACACAAATTCCGTTCGGATTCTTACTGTCAATTTTGTATACATACAGCCTAGTCGCAGCGAATCAGAAGCTTTTCGGTGGTAAAAGACTCCACCCAATTCCATTTGCGAAAGTATGAGCAATTCGTAACGCCCTTGATTCTTGGTAGGGCCGAGTAGCAATTTGAAGTCCGATGGGCAAGCCTGTTGAATCTCGTCCGCATGGAATGCTTATAGCCGGCTGTCCAGAAATATTGAATGGTGCCGTTGTGCGAACATAGGAAACAGAAATATCTTCTGTCATGTCGCCAAATGAAAATTTTTTTTGACCTTTTTTGGCTGCTGTTGCTGGGAGACTCGGTGTGATTACCGCGTCCAAGTAATTTTCTTCAAAGGCGCAACGGATCGCCCGCGAAATAATTTTTCGACCTTGACAGGCTCGAAGGTAGCTGGTTTTTGGCATAATTCTGCCTGCCACGAGCAACGTTCTGATCGGCTCACTGATCAATTCAGGTGACTTTCGTAATGATCCAATGTGATGTTCGGCAGCTTCACGGGGGATTATTCCGAATTCAACCGCAAGTGTGTGTTCTAACTCGGGAATTTCTATGTTGACACATCTCGCACCAAGCTCTTGGATTCTGATAATTGCATTCTCAAATGCCTGCTGGACGGCACTGTGCATCGGCGAAAATGGTTTGCCGGCGAGGACGCCAATTCTCATGCCATTGATGCCATTATCAAGTTCGCTATCGTAGTCGACTCTCCTTGAGTTGACTAGCGAGTTCATGACGAGCGCACAGTCTTCAACGCTTGCCGTAAGTGGGCCAACATGGTCAAGCGATGTTGATAAAGGTTCTATACCAGTTGTAGTGATGAGACCGTATGTTGGTTTAAGTCCAACTATTCCACAGAGCGATGCGGGAATTCGGATTGAGCCACCTGTATCGCTACCGAGTGCGGCGCGCAAGTATCCACATGCAACAGCTACACCAGATCCGCCACTTGAGCCGCCTGGAATGTAATTAATATTCCAAGGGTTTGATCCTGGTGGACTTGTTACACCACACGCAAGTTCATGAGAGGTCGTTTTACCAGCAATTATTGCACCGCTTGTTCTTAAATCATCGACAACGGTTGCATTAGTTTTTTTATGTTCGCCTGAATAAATCTCTGAGCCACAACGAGTTGGGTAACCAGCAACATCAATTATGTCTTTAATTCCGATGGGTATGCCGTGAAGAGTGCCCAGAAATTTGCTGAGAGCGATTTGATCGTCCGCCTGCTTCGCGTCCTGAAGTAAAAGCTCTGGATCAAAACTTACAAATGCGCCGAGATTGCTGTCTCGTGCGGCAACATCATTGATCAGGTCGTCAATGAGATTTTTAACTGAAATCTCTCGATTTTTAAGTTTTATACTAATTTCGTGAATCGAATTTAAAATCATTATTACCAAGCAGGACTGAAACTGGGATCTTCATCAATTATTGTGTCTCTAAGAAGTGGATTAAGACTGATGTCTAATTGAATGCGACCCTCTAAGTCGTTTACGATTTGTTCGATCAAGAAACCAGTATCTGTTATTAGATCAATCTTAAGCTTTGATTCAATTTCTTCAGTAGACATTCGCCACCGCCACGATGTCAACTTCAAGTTGCAGCCCTGGAAGGCCAAGTGCTGACACCTGAACTGCAGTGACTGCTGGAAACTTCGTTTCCAAGAAAAGGGTCTTTCGTATCTCAATTTCTTCGTTAAGTTCACGGATGTCTTGCAAAAAGTAATTGATTTTGACTATGTTTTCGAGTGAAGACCCGACTGCTTCTAACGCAGTCTTTATGTTTTTCCAGACTTGAGTTGCTTGTTCTTTCATTGTTGCGCCAATAATTTTGCCGGTTTCATCAAGTGCGACTTGGCCAGCCAAGTAAAGAGTGTCCCCAGCACGAACAACGTAAGAATACGGCTCAAGGGGCGAAATCAAGCCTGTGACTTCTTTATAATATTTGATCACGTGTCAAATAGTAGCAATGTTGTTAAGTCTTCGATGTCGAGAGCGGTGGCAGTGAACTCTGATTCACGACGCCGGTTAAGGCACCGAAGTTGTGGGCGTCGTAGTTTCGGTTGGCGGCACCGTTGTAGTTGTAGTCGTAGTCGTCGGTGTCGTGGCGATGATGTGGCGGTCGTATAAGTCGCGCGCAAGTCGTCGGTGCAGTTTGGCGCGAGCCTGATAACCCTTGGGCGTGAGATGCACTTTGTCCCATGCCATCCACTTTGGGCGTTTGGCGATTGACGAATACCAATCTTCTAAAACCAGATTTGGATACTCGGGCGCAATTCGCACAAGCACTTGGTTGAACAGCACACTGCGTTTGGCGATCGCCGGAGTATCGCGACGATTAACCGTCAACCATGTGACGGGCACATTGCCGATGGTCGTCAGCAGATCGCGAATGACTATCTCGTAGACGACTTCTTTGGTTTCGATCGCGACATCGTTGCTGCCGAGCGCAACAATCACGGCATCGGCCTTGAGCCCACTGTCGCTGAGTTTTTTAAAAGTCTTGACCCCAGAAAATTTTGTGGATGCATTGGGCGTCGGAAATGCGACTCGGCGCGAATATTGCCCGTCGATCACGATGTTGGTCCACTGGGCATCGGTAGCGATCAACTTTTGCGACTTGGCGAAGTATTCGGTGCCCCAAGTGATGCTGTCACCGAGAATTAATAGTGACGGTCCCGTGTTGGGCGTGAACGGAGTCGAGATGCCTGCACCGAGAATGACCAATAGCGCTGCTGCGCCAACGGCGAGGCGACGAAACTTCGTGAGTTTATTGATCATTTCAAAAATCTGAAGACGAAACTAATTGTCCCAGACGCGAAACACGACCGAAGATTTTGCGAGTTCTAGAACTTCGTGCTGGCGCAAAATGCAGGCCTGACCCTGTTGCAACGCACCCGAATGACCCTGCACGCATAAATATAGTTCTACCTCGTGATCAGCCTGAATAGTCATGGCGCTATTCACATCGATTTTTTGCACGCTAAACGGCGAGTTTTTGATCTCGTAATCGACGGTGTCGCTAGAAGTTGCGCGCTGTGTGACTTGAGTTGGCAAATGTGAGTCGATCACTGCCGTGGCGAAGAATTCTTGTAGATCGACATGTTTTGTGGTGAATGCGGCGCGCATCACATTGTCACTGCTTGACATAACTTCGACGGCCAGTCCACTTAAATATGAGTGCACATTGCCGGGCTCTAAGAACATTGCCTGACCAGATTGCAGCGTGATGTGGTTCATCAGCAACGCGACATACAAGCCACCAGTGTCGGCGTAGAGTTCGCCGACGATGCGCAAATGAGCAGGCAGATTCGCGGGTGTCTTATGGTTCTTTTCTTCAAGCGCCCAGCGAACTGTGGTTGCCAAGCCAGTCAGTTTCAAATGTCGAGCAAGTTCGAGCCAGCCGTTTTGTTCGGCGAGCGCGAGCGACTTTTCAATTGGCGCAAAGCCACACAACATTTCAAAGTTGCTGAGCGCACAAAGCAACTCTGGCTTTGAGTTGCTGTCGCGGTAGATGCGATTGAACGCAGCACGATTGATGCCCAAACTGTTTTCGCGGGCGAAACCTGCCGAGGCCTGAGCAATAGTTGGATGCGTCTGAATTGAAAGCGGTTTGGCGACCGCGATGAGTTTGACCAAGAATGAAAGTTCGCCGACAATTTCTTGGAGTTCTTTGATGCCGTTGCCAGTCTTGACGGTGGCTTGACCGTCGGGATGTGTGCCGAACCAAAGTTCGGCCCATGGTTTGGCGTCGCGTGGCTGGCCCGTGAAGTCGGGCAGTGCGGTGATGTCGCCCCAGTCGTAATTTTTTAGCGCTGGCGAAAGCAAGGTTGTCATTTACTTTTTGGTTCTTAAGTTGCCGGCATTTTGGCGACGAATTCGGCGGCATTGGCAAGGGCGACTTCGCTTACTGTGCCGGCGCGACGATTGCGAACCTCGACGACGCCAGTGGCGACACCACGACCCGCAATGACGATGCGTGGCGTGCCAATAAGTTCGGCATCTTTGAAACGCACGCCGGGTGAAACACCTTTGCGGTCGTCGAGAATGACCGTCATTTGTTTGGCGCTCAGTTCTTCAGCGAGTTTTTCGCCTGCACCTGCAGTTTCGTCACCGGGTTTGCCCGCAATCACAATATGCACATCGGCAGGAGAGACGGCCGTTGGCCATTTCAGCCCGAGTTCGTCGTGGTTCGCCTCGGCGATTGCGGCAACGGCTCGTGATACACCAATGCCATATGAACCCATCGTGACAACTTGTGTCTTGCCGTTTTGATCCAGCACGGTAAGCCCGAGTGTTTCGGCGTATTTGCGACCGAGTTGAAACACGTGACCGATTTCGATGCCACGACGAATTTGCAGTTTTGAACCACACTTCGGGCACGGATCGCCGTCGCGTACATCGGCAGCGTCGACAACACCGTCGCAAGAAAAATCTCGACCGTATACGAGACTGGCGACGTGTCTACCCGTTGCATTGGCGCCGGTGATCCACGCACTGCCGATGGCAATACTGCGATCAAGCAAAAATCGAATAGAGCTTACATTTTTTTCGCCTAGTGCCGTCGGCCCGATGTAACCCTTGACGAGGTTTTTGTTCTTGGCGAAATCTTCGTCGGTGAAATCGAAAATTTCTGCCGGTGCAACCTGTGCTTCGAGACGCTTCAAGTCGACATCGCGGTCTCCGGGCACACCGACGGCGAGCGGTTCGATGCGACCGTCTGGGTGGCGCAAGTTGACGATCACATTTTTGAGTGTGTCGCCCGAGTGCCACGCGCGATCGCTGCGTTTTAGATCGGCGCGCGAGTTGAACAAGTCGACCAATGTGGCGATCGTCGGTGTGGCCGGCGTCTCGTGTACGACCGCCGCTGCAAAACCAGAGTAATCAATTTTCGCTGGTTCACCGACACGCACCGCTTCGGTGTTGGCCGCATAGTCGCACTTGGAGCAACTGACGAAAGTATCTTCACCCGACTCGCACGGAAACAAAAACTCTTCAGATGCCGAACCGCCCATCGCGCCAGACATCGCCGAGACGACGTCATATGGCAAACCCAAGCGATCAAAAGTACGCAAATATGCGGCGCGGTGCGCGTCGTAACTGCGTTGCAAACCATCTTGATCGATGTCGAAACTGTAAGAGTCTTTCATCAAGAATTCGCGACCTCGCAACAAACCTGCGCGCGGGCGAGCCTCGTCGCGAAACTTGGTTTGAATTTGATAAAGCCAAAGCGGCAAATCTTTGTAACTGCTGTAGAGATCTTTGACGAGCAGCGTGAACATCTCTTCGTGGGTCGGGCCGAGCAGATAATCGACGCCGCGACGATCTTGCAGGCGAAACAAGTTGGGTCCGTAGTCTGTCCAGCGACCAGAAATTTCATACGGCTCGCGAGGCAACATTGCTGGAAAGTGCACTTCTTGCGCGCCGATTGCATCCATTTCTTGGCGAATTATCGTTTCGACTCGATTTAGCGTGCGTAAACCAAGAGGCAGCCACGTATAGCCACCTGGTGCGGCGCGACGAATATATCCCGCGCGAACCAAAAGCCGATGACTTGGCACTTCGGCATCGACAGGATCATCGCGTAATGTCCGCAAAAACATTGTTGACATACGCAAAATCACGGGGCCTCACCTTGAAGCGCATGGAATAACGCCTCACGAAAACTTTACTAAAAGCCCTATACTTGGGATGACCTTTAAAGTTCTACGAACCGAAGGCGTGGGTTTAGGCCCGCGCCTTTTGTTCTCTATCGGGTGTCGTTTTGGTTAGCCAAAACGGCTATTTGATGGTGATTTAGTCGTGATATTGCGAGAAAGGAGAGATATCTAATGACGCAGAATACAACGGAGAGTGCGGTGCTTACGCGCATCAACGAAATTGTCACGCCAATCGTTAGCGATCTCGGCCTTGATCTTTACGACCTCGAATTCGTCAGCGGAATCGTGCGTATTGTCGTTGATACGAAATCAGGTGTGGTTGGCGAAAATGGTCGTCCGGCTGGTGTGGATCTTGAGAAAATTGGATTATTGACGCGGCTGGTATCGCGCGAGTTTGACCATTCAGAGCCCGTGCCTGGTCGCTACACACTTGAAGTTACTAGTCCGGGTCTTGAGCGCAACTTGCGCATGCCACGCCACTTTGTGCGCGAAGTCAGCAAAGTTGTCAGCGTGCGCTTGACCGCGCCACTTGAAGCGACGGGCGAGCGACGCGTGCACGGTGTGCTCGTGAGTGCCGACGACAAACAGATTGTCGTGCGTAAACAAGACGGTGTCGAAGTTGAGATCGGTTATGCGGCCATTGATCGTGCGAAAACAGTTTTTGAATGGAAGCCAACTTCAAAGCAAGACGCCCGTCATTCAAAGAAAAAGTTTTCGAAAGACAAGTTTGTAAACACAACGGAGGCTAAAGCATCATGAGCAACATGGACATGTCAGAAGCGCTACGCATGCTCGCAGCAGACCGCGGTCTTACGATCGACGCACTGTTGCAGGTGCTCGTAGAGGCCCTGGCGACTGCATACAAAAAGCGTCCTGGTGCAGCCGATGAAGTAATCGTCGGTGTCAACCCAGACAACATGGAGATCACATTTACTGCATACGATGTGGACGACGACGGCAACTGGATCAACGAACGTGATGACACGCCGAAGAAAGAAGAACTTGGTCGCATCGCCGCGGTGACATTCCGTCAAGTTATGGGTCAGCGCATTCGTGAAGTTGAACGCGAGCGCAAGTTCGAAGAATACGCCAACCGCGAAGGCGACATTGTTTCGGGCACGGTGCAAAAGACGGACACGCGTTACACGCTGCTCGATTTGGGTCGTGTTGAGGCGTTGCTGCCCCAAGCCGAGCAGGTACTCGGCGAGACACGCGAGCCGAATGCACGCTTGAAGGCATACATCGTCGAGGTGCGTCGCACACCGAAGGGCCCACAAATTGTTGTCAGTCGCACGCACCCTGGTTTGATCATGCGCTTGTTCGAAATGGAAGTTCCAGAAATTGCCGATCGCATCGTTGAAATCAAATCATGCGCTCGCGAACCGGGTCAGCGCACAAAAATTGCCGTCTGGTCGAACGACAAAGCCATTGACCCAGTCGGCGCCTGTGTGGGCGCTCGCGGTGGACGAGTGCGCATGGTCGTCAATGAATTGCGTGGCGAAAAAGTCGACATCATCCCATTTAGCGAAGACAAGCGCGACTTCATCGCCAAGGCGATGTCACCGGCGAAAGTCAGCGAAGTGCGACTCAGCGCAGATGGAACACAAGCCGACGTAATCGTGCCTGATTTTCAGTTGTCATTGGCTATTGGCAAGATGGGCGTGAATGCGACGCTTGCTGCTCGTCTAACTGGCGTGCGCATCGACATTAAGAGCGAGTCAGAAGTCGCCGCCGAAGGAAACGCAGTTGTGCGTCGTCCTGCCGAGGTAGCGACTAGCGAGTCGATTTACGCAGAGGGCGAATGGAAGACGAATGTTGAAAGCGGCGCAATGGAATGGCATGCCGCTGACGGTTCAATTCTCAGTCAAGAACAAGTTGCTGCGCAATCAGGCGGCACAACAGAAGAATCAAAAGGCTAATTACTTTGCCAAAGGCCAAACGCGTTCACGAGATCGCCAAAGAACTCGGAATGACAAACGCTGAGGTCATTGACCTCAGCGGAAAACTTGGCATTGGCGTTAAGGGCCCAGCGTCGACGGTCATCGACGCTCAAGCCGATCGAATTCGTGCGCGCGCAGAACGCGAAGGACTCATTCGCGATGTGCAACCTGAAGAGGTTTCTGATAAGCCAGTCAAAAAAACTGCGGCAAAAAAAGTTGCTGGTGTGAAGAAAGTTGCAGAAACGAAAAAGGTCGCTGCGAAGAAAGTGGCCAAAAAGAAAGATGTCGAAGAAGTTGAAGTCGCACCAGTTGTTGTAGAAGCGCCGACCACACCAGTTGCGCCTGCGACACCAGTTGCGCCGCGCGAGGCTGAGGGTGGCGCGGGCCGTGTAATTTCATCTACTCAGCCAAATCGTCCAGGTGCAGTTACGAGTGCGACAACTAGTTCACGACCTGCGCCAACGCGACCGATTCAACCGTTGCAGCCACAACCGGTTCGACCAGCGGTGCAACCGCAAGCGCCTGCGGCACGCACCACGCCGCAACAACCATTGCGACCGGCGACTCCGGGTGCGCGGCCGATTCCGCCACCGCCAGGTTCTTCGCGACCGATTCCGCCGCCACCAGTTTCGCGTCGACCAGAAGGTGGTGTAACGCGTCCGCCGTTTAATCGTCCGCCGCAACGCAGCAGCTCGCCGTCGACAAATGCACGCACGGGTCGAATTCCTGCGTCGCAACTTGGTCGCGGTCCGGCTGGTTCGGGTGGTCGCACAACGCCAGATCGTGGTGCGCCGGGTCGTGGCCCAGGCGGCGGTCGTCCTGGTGCGCCGACTGGTGGTCGTGGCACAGCGCTTGGTCGTAGCAGTCCGTCGGGTCCGGGAGGTCGCCCAGGTGGTGGTCGTGGTCCGGGTGGTGGACAGCGTCGTGGTCCACGCAAAAAAACTCGTGGCGAGCGTCGTCGTGAATTTGATGAGCAGTTGCCGCAGGCACCGACTAGTTATACGCCGAGTGCGACACCGCCACCAGAAGGCATAGTCGTAATTGAACGTGGATGCTCGTCGCAAGAATTCGCGCCGAAATTAAATCGTACACCAGCCGATGTGGTTCGCTTTTTGCTTGAGCACGGCGAAATGGTGACGGCGACGATGACGCTTGTCGACGAACAAATGGAGTTGTTCGCGCTTGAAATTGGTGCCGAGATTTTGCTCGTCGATCCGGGTCAACAAGAAGAGCTCGAGTTGCAGGCAATGTTTGACGACTCGGATGATGACGACCCAGAAGCGCAGGCGATTCGTCCGCCAATTATTACGATCATGGGTCACGTCGACCACGGCAAGACGACGCTGCTCGACAAAATTCGCAATGCGAATGTTGTGGCGGGTGAGGCTGGTGGCATTACTCAGCACATTGGTGCATATCAAATCGAAAAAGGCGGCAAGAAGATCACATTTATCGACACACCTGGTCATGCTGCGTTCACCAAAATGCGCGCGCGTGGAGCCGGAGTAACCGACATCGTCGTACTCGTTGTCGCTGCAGATGATGGTGTGATGCCCCAGACAATTGAAGCGATCAACCATGCCCGAGTTGCAGGTGTGCCGATTGTCGTTGCACTCAACAAGATCGACAAACAAAACGCCGATGTGCAGCGCGTATTGGCTGGTTTGGCCGAACAACAACTCACCCCAGAAGCGTGGGGTGGCGACACGATCGTGGTCGAGATGTCGGCACAAAGTGGACTTGGTGTTGACGAACTGCTCGAGCAACTAAATGTTGTCGCCGAACTCGAAGAACTTATGGCCAACCCGACAGGTCGCGCCAAGGGTGTCGTGCTTGAAGCACAACTTGATGTGGGTCGCGGACCAGTTGCGACAATTTTGGTCGACAAGGGCACGCTTAAAGTGGGCGATCCGATCGTGGCTGGTGCGGCCTGGGGCAAAGTAAGAGCGCTAATCAACGACCAAGGCAAACAAGTTAGAGAAGCTGGGCCATCTGCGCCGGTTCAGGTTTTGGGCCTGTCAGCAGTGCCGGGTGCGGGTGAAGAATTTAGATCGGCACCAGATGAGCGCACGGCGCGAACAGTTGCTGGCGCGCGCGAACAGCGATTCAGGGCGATGAACCAGCGCGGCGATGCTCGTGTGCAACGCGGCGTAAAACTCGAAGATATTTTTACGCAAATTCAGGCGGGCGAAATTGCGACGTTGAATGTGATCGTCAAAGCAGATGTGCATGGTTCACTCGAAGCAGTTACCGAAAGTTTGCGCAAACTCGAGCGCGATGATGTGCGCGCAGCGTTCGTGCATCGTGGTGTCGGCACGATCACCGAAAACGACATTTCGTTGGCCGTTGCGACCAATGCAACTTTGATCGGTTTCAATGTGCGACCAGATCGCAAGATTCGTGAACTCGCCGAGAAAGAAAACGTCGAGATTCGCACCTACGAAATTATTTACAAACTGCTCGAAGACATCGAGAAAGCGATGAAGGGCATGCTTGCCCCCGAGTTCGTCGAAGTTGTCACGGGCGAAGCCGAAGTGCGCGAGATTTTCAAAGCGCCGAAGGTCGGCGCCGTGGCTGGTTGCTCGGTGGTCTCTGGCGTAATTACTCGCGGCTCGCGCGTGCGATTCTTGCGCGACGGCACGATCATTTGGAAGGGCAACATCAACACGCTGCGCCGATTCAAAGACGACGTCAAAGAAGTTCGCGAGGGTTTTGAATGTGGTCTCAGCCTGACAGACTTCCAAGATTTGAAGCCGGGCGATGTAATCGAAACTTACGATCTTAAAGAGGTTGAGCGCGTCTGAAGCGTCTAATCTGTCTGTGTGGCAGATTTAGAATTTTTCTTTGATCCGGGTTGCCCGTGGGCGTGGGTTACTTCGCGTTGGGTGACAGAGGTCGGCAGTTTGCGCAAGTACGAAGTCGCATGGAAGTTTATTTCGCTGTCGATGATCAACACCGACAAGGGTTACAAGCCTGGCGATGACTATCACAAGATGGCTCACAGTTTTGGGCTCAAAGCGCTGCGCGTTGCGAGTGCCGCGCGGGCAGATGCGGGCAACGATGCTGTGGCGAAGTTTTATTCGGCAATCGGCACGACGATGCACGTCGAAAAAAATCGTGAAGGCATCGATACTGACCCGCACAAGTATTTGACCGAAGTGTTGCAGCGTCATTCGTTGCCAGTTGCGTGGGCGAACTCGTTCGAAGACGAAACCCACACGGCGGTGATTCGTTATGAGACTGACCTCGCACTTTCGCGCACAGGCAAAGATGTTGGCACGCCGATTTTGACTTTTAAGCCTGGCCAGCCAAACGAAGGAAGTTTCTTTGGACCGGTGATCTCTAAGGCGCCGCGAGGCGACCAGGCTGTACAACTCTGGGACGCCGTCGAAACGATGGCTACAACATCTGGCGTCGCCGAATTGAAACGGTCACTGCGCTCGCCACTAGATTTCAGTTAGAAAGTTTGCCAAAATAATTTGAATAGAAACGGGGATCTGTGAAAGTCGTATATTCGCCGTCTCATTTGTTGCACAATCCTGAAGTTGAAATTGAGCGTTCTTCGGCGCACTCGCCGTTTGAACACACGGGGCGAGCCGAAAAGATTCGTGAGACCTTGGCCGCCGACAAGGCGTTCGACTTGGTTTCGCCGACAGCGTGGGGCACCGAGCCGATCACCAAGATTCACAACCCTGGTCTGCTGAAGTTTTTGTCGACAGCCTGGGCTGATTATCAGCGCGATGTCAAAGAAGTACGAGAAGTGGTGCCAGATATTTTCTTCAAATCGAACTTGCGCGAAAATATGGGTGGGCGTGTCGAGCCAGAGTCAGTGAATGGAAAGCTGGGTTGGTGGTGCTTTGAGACGACGACGCCACTGACCGTGGGCACGTATGAGGCGGCGCGCGGAGCCGTGGATGTCGCTTTGAGTGCAACCAAAATAGTTTTAGACGGTGCAAAGAATAGTTACGGCTTATGCCGACCACCGGGGCATCATGCGACGACAGATCTTTATGGCGGATATTGCTTTTTCAACAACGCGGCGATCGCCGCGCATCATGTGGCGAGCACGACTGGCACCAAGGTGACGGTGCTTGATGTGGACTATCACCATGGCAACGGCACGCAACAAATTTTTTACGAACGCGATGACGTTCAGTTTGTTTCGCTACATGGTGACCCGGCGCGGGCATACCCGTATTTCACCGGCTATCAGGACGAAGTAGGTTCAGGCAAGGGTCGGGGCTCGACACTAAATATGCCACTTGCGGCGCGCACAGATGACGATTCGTATATCAAGGCGCTTGAACGAGCCTGCGAAAGTATCAAGAAGTTTGGCCCATCAATGGTCATCGTCTCGCTCGGGCTTGACACATTTATCACCGACCCAATCAGCGACTTGGCCTTAACGACGCCAGGTTACGACCGATGTGGTGCTCTTGTTGGTGCGCTCGGCCTGCCGACGGTCGTGTTGCAAGAAGGCGGGTATGACATTAATGCCTTGGGCGTAAATGTGCAGTCTTGGTTGCACGGCCTCGCTCGTGCGAGTTAAAGCAAAACGGCGCGAGCTGACGCGCGCAGAATTTCGCGATTAACGGTCGCGCAGGTATTTCTCGAACTCTGCAGCGATCTCGTCGCCACTGGGTATCGGTGCTCCGAAATTTAGTTCAGTCGTGCCGTTGGCGATTTGTTCGTCAAAAGCCTGTTCGAGTTGCGTGAGCATCTGCGCGTGCTCGTTATTGCCAGCGATCAACTGATCAAGTCGCTCGCGTTGGCTTTTGGCTTGCTCGCGCATGCCTGAAACATCAAGTGAGATGCCGCCCGTATCACACAGAGCCGAGAGCAGCGCTGCTGACGCGGCGGGGTATGGCATTGAAGCCACATAGTGCGGCACACGGGCCCATAAACCAAGCGCCTGAATCTTGCGCCCGTGCAACGAGTGTTCGATTGCTGCAGCCATGCCGGCAGGCACATCCACAGAACTCTTGAGATAAGGCAAACTTGTGACCAAATCTTTGTCGGGCGAAGTGCACGAGATATAAACCGCACGCGTGTGCGGTGTCGCAAATGGGTAGGCGCCGATGCCGATCATGCGTCGCACCCCAAACTGCACGCTAATGTCGGCGATTGTTTCTGCAAACAAGTTCCAGTGGGTATCGGGCTCGGGGCCGGTCAACAACAGAACATCTTTGTCGTTGATATCTCTGCCGAGAGCGATCTCAGGCGTGGACCAAACAAGTTTTGTGTTCACGCCATCACGAAGCTCCATGATCGGGCGACGGGCGCGAAAGTCAACGAAAGTATCATTATCAAAGTCAATAATTTTTACGGCATTGGTCTCTTTGGTGATGAGTTCGATTGTGGCAGCCGCGGCCGAACTTGTATCGATCCAACCTGTCATCATTACGACCAAAAGCGGATCTTTGATCTGTGGCATAGTGCCGATGATTTTATATGGCTTGTTCATTGGCTGTGATTAGTTTAGGCGAGAAAGTGCTTGCTCGGCACTGTTGGCCGCCGCTTCGGTCTGCAGCTTGAACGGTTCAAGGTCGGCAGCGTTTTTTTCGCCAAGTGCGCCACCGAGGTAGCGCGCATAGACGCCTTCGACGATGCACGCAAGTTTCCAATATGCGAACGCGCGATAGAACTCGATGTTTGAAACATCGCGGCCAGTTGCTTTTGCGTAACGAGCGATCAAGTCGCTGCGATTTAAAAAACCTTTGACAGCCGTGTATTGCGACATCCACGGCGAGGCTTCGTCGTTGGGACCCGTCCAATAAACGGTGAGCAGGCCGAGATCGGCAAGTGGATCGCCGAGTGTGCATATCTCCCAATCGAGAACGGCTTGTATTTCGCCTTCCGAGCTAACAATGCAATTGTCAAGTCGGTAGTCACCGTGCACAATGGTTGCCGATCCTTGTTCGGGAATTCGTTTTGCGAGTTCTTCGTGCACGCGGTCGACAACCGAAAGTTCGCGAGTTTTTTGTGCGTTCCATTGGCCATACCAACGTTTGAGTTGTCGGGCGATGTAGCCCTCATGACGACTGAAGTCTTGCAAACCAACTTTGCTGATATCTACGGCGTGAATTTTTGCCAATGTATCGACGAGCGATTCACTAGCCCTGGCGCGGGTGTGTTCGGTCAGAACGGTTTCGGCGATGGGAACATCGCGAATGATGTGACCGTCGACGAAGTCCATCACATAGAAAGATGCGCCATTGACCTCGACGTCTGTGCACAGACCTCGTGCGCGGGGCACAGGTACACCCGAGTTTTGTAATGCCGAGATCATGCGATGCTCGCGACCCATATCGTGTGCGCTGGCGAGACCGTGACTTAGTGGTGGTCGCCGCAAAACATAATGATTTTGCTTGGCATCGCGCACAGAAAATGTGAGATTTGAGTGGCCACCGGCGATGAACTCGAAAGCGAAAGGCGCGATCGCCCCGTCGACATTTTTCTCCAGCCAATTTGAAACTTTTGGTGAATCGATGCCCGCGTTGACTGAGTTGTTCATCACCAAGCAACCTAGTTAATTTGTGTCGGTCATTGCCACTTGCGAGCACAATCGCTGATCGCTGTATCGTGGGGGCATGGCGATTGATATAACAGATGCAACCTTTCAAAAGGAAGTAATTGAAAAATCAATGGTCACGCCGGTGGTGATTGATTTGTGGGCGCAGTGGTGCGGACCATGCAAGACTCTCGGACCAATTCTTGAAAAACTGACGGCAGCGACAAATGGCGAAGTGATCTTGGCCAAGGTTGATGTGGATAGTTGCCCGCAGGTTGCTCAGGCGTTTCAGGTTCAGTCGATACCGGCCGTCTATGCAATGAAAGACGGAAAAATTGTTGATGGCTTTGTCGGTGCGCAATCCGAAAATGTTGTCAGCCAGTTCATCAAAAACTTGTTGCCCGAACCAGTCGTTGTAGACATAAAAGCGCTGCTCGCAAAGGGTGACGAGGCAAGTTTGCGCCAAGCCTTGGCTGCCGAGCCGAGCAATGAAAATATCGTAGTTGCGCTCGCTGATTTGTTGATTGCGCGCAAAGATTGCGCAGCGGCTCTCGAAATATTGAAGACGGTTCCAGAGACTGAGCGTGTGCGTACCGCAGTGGCTGCTGCGCGGGCGGCGTTTGTGCCACAAGATGATTTTGACAAGCAATTGTCTGATTTGTTGGTGCGTGTAAAGACTGACGAAGACGCGAAACGAGAGTTTTTAGAGTTGTTGGAGAAAATGGGGCCGAACGACCCGCGCACTGGCGACTATCGCAAAAAATTGACGACAAAGTTGTTTTAATTTTTGCCTCTTTGTGAGGTCGTCGCCCACATTGGGTCATGAAATCTTTGCAAAAGACAGTCGCGAAAAATATCGACAAAATTAGATGGTTCGGAATATCGCGGGTGGTCGGTATCGCATGCAGTGTGGTGGCAGTCGCGCTTGCAGGTTGGTGGTTGGTGCGAGTACCGCCGCCACCGCCAGAGTCGAGGTTGCCGTTTGCAAGCACTACGGTCGTCGCGAACAGATTGGGCGTCGAGAGTGCGACGGTTGCGACGACTGCACAAGTCATAACGGTGCATATTGCTGGCGCAGTAAAGACTCCAGGTGTTTATCGACTGCGTCTGGGTTCGCGAGTCGTCGACGGCATTGATGCCGCAGGTGGGGCGACGAGTGCAGCCAATCTCGACGTAATCAATTTGGCGACTGTTTTAAATGAGGGCGAGCAACTGTATGTGCCCAAGCGTGGCGAGAAGCCGCACACGATTATTGGGCGACCACAGTCGGGAAGTTCGACGACGACCGGTGGTGCTGGCAGTGCAACACAGGTGATCAATATCAACTTGGCATCTGTTGTTGAACTCGAACAATTGCCTGGTGTTGGGCCGGCGACGGCAAAAGCGATTGTTGCGTATCGAGAAAAGAACGGTGCATTTCAGACGGTTGAAGATTTGCTGAAAGTTCGTGGCATTGGTCCCGCAAAATTGAGCGAGATTTTGCCTCGTGCTCGCGTTAACTAGAGCACGCCGAGCACGATCGCGGCCAGTGCGAGCGAGATTAACGACCCCAGCACCAACCCGATGGCCAGCGGTCGAAATTCGCGACGCCACTCTGGCCAACTGGCGATAACCGCACGAATGGCGCGGAGGCTCGCGTAGTGACCGATTATCCACCAAAGCAAAAGACTCGAAATAAAACTCAGCCCGTAGCGAGCGAAATTGCCAGTGGCGGGAATGCCAAAGAGCGGCATCGTCGGCAGGGCGATGAATGCAAAAACAAAGCCAAGCAGACCAGTTAGTGAGCCGGGTAGTGCCAAAAAAATTAGACCGACGACGAGGATGGCGATGGATAGTGCAACGGCGATTAGCCCGCCACGTTTGCGCACGGCATCGCGGTGAGCAACAATGCCGTCGGGCACGATGCGTTTTTCGCGAGACGACTTGGTGCGTGAACTGCCAGCCATGACTACAGCGTACGATGTGCGGCGCGCAGATTGGCTGATTGTATTTTTGGCGACTGTTTATTTGATGATCACTCGAGCGAGCGTTGAATATTGTTTTTTGATTTTGTTCGGCATTGCAGCGGGTGGCATTTTTGCGGTGCGTCGGATGGGGTTGCGAAAGTCGATTGCAATTTTGATCTTTTTGGTAGTTGTTTTGGGCTTTATCAATTCGCGGCGTTCAATTCGAGAATTACGCAGCGTTACGATCGGGTCGTATTCGGGTATCGCGACCGTGATTAGTGATCCGCTCAATGTTGGTGCGGCGACACGAATAACCCTTGAAATTGAGTCCGATCGGTTCTCTGTCTACGCATATGGTCGACCCGGGTGGCGACTGGCAGGAGTAAAAGTTGGCGAGCAGATTTTTGTCAGCGGGCAACGCGAAGAACTTGAAATCGACAATCAGCAATGGCTGATTGCAGAACATATAAAGGGTCGATTTGAAGTAGATACTGTCGGCGAACTGCGGTTACCCGCAGCACCGCTGATGCGAAGCGTGCAAAGGGTGCGCGATCTTGTGAGCCAGGGCGCCGACTCTTTCGAGTTTGCAGACCGAACGCTGTTTACGGGTCTGGTGATCGGTGACGATACGCGACAACCGAAGTCGATGATTGTCGCGTTTCGCAATTCTGGGCTCGCTCATCTCGTGGCCGTCTCTGGGCAGAATGTGGCGCTTATTTTGGCGGTGATGTCGCCACTGTTGTCACGACTGGCAAGACGACCGAGAATGTTGGTGACATTAGGAATTTTGGCATGGTTCGTGGTGATCACGCGTGTTGAACCCAGCGTTGTACGTGCAGCGATGATGGCTGGTCTCGCATTCTTGTCGGTGGCGATCGGTCGACCGACGCGAACTATGAGACTGATCGCACTGACGGTATTGATTGCGGTGATGGTTGATCCACTTTTGGCGTGGTCGGTAGGTTTTTATATGTCGGTTGGGGCAACCTGCGGTCTGTGTTTGGGTGCCGGGCCTTTGGCGCGAATTATTCGTGGGCCAAAATGGCTGGCGCAACTAATTGCCGCGACCGTTGCGGCGCAGATTGGTGTAATGCCTGCGGTGCTGCTGGTATTTGGTTTGCCGTCGGCCACGGGAATCGTCGCCAACGTTTTGGCGGTGCCTGTTGCAGGTTTGGTCATGCTTGTTGGTTTGCCACTGGCACTGATTTCAGGGCTGATTGTTGATGCAGGGTTTTCTGGTTTCGCCGCGGTGATCATGTGGCCGGTTCAAGTTGGCGTGCGTTGGGTTTGGTGGGTCGCAGAGATTTTTGCACGCTTGAAAGTTGACGGTGTGGCAAATATCGCGCTGTGGATCGGTGTTTTCATCGCGATCTTGTTGATGCGACACCGAAGTTCTAGCGTGTAGGTGTGTCGATCAATCTTGTAACAGGTTCTGATCCGCGCCTCGTTTCTGACAAGGTCAGCGAGATTACGCGTGAATTGATTAAGTCAATGGCGACTAAAGAGAGTCGTAGCACGATTTTAGAAACTCACGACGCAGGTGCGGCAAATTCGCAAGATCGCGAAGATGCGATTCGTAAAGCAGTGGCATCAGCCGAGACCATGTCGCTTTTTGGTGAAGAACGTGTTGTGGTGATTCGTGAAATCTCCGAAGCGACAGTCGCAGAACTTTCGAGCCTTGTCGCATATCTGGCGCAACCATCTGACAGCACGCATCTGGTCGTAAGTGCGACCGGCAAATTGCCGAAGTCGATCGCGGATGCGCTGAAGCGCGCGGGTTCAACAACATTGGCAACGACACCACCTGATCGTCGTCAAGAACTGGTGACATGGTTTTTGGAAAGATTGGGCGAGTCTGGGTTGACTCTCGAATTGGGTGCACTCAATCAAATTATTGATTGGCTTGGTGAAGATCAGGCGCGTCTGCCGGGGCTGATTGACATTTTGGTCTCGACATACGGCACATCGCGAAAACTAACGAGTGACGACATCACCCCGTTTTTGGGTGATGCCGGCAGCGTCAAACCATGGGACTTAACCGATGCGATTGATGCTGGCGATTCGGCGAAAGCGATCGATATGTTGCATCGAATGACGCGTAGCGGTGAATATCATCCATTGCAGGTGATGGCCCTGTTGCACACGCACTATACGAAGTTGATGCGACTTGACGGTCCTGAACTGAATTCTCCTCAAGATGCAATGTCGATAATTGGTAGCAAGAGCGAATTTCAAGCCAAGAAATATCTGAATCAATATCGTCGCCTGGGTGGCGAAGGCATCGATCAAGCAGTGCAGTTGCTCGCACGTGCAGACGTTGATTTGCGCGGAGGCAAAGATTTGGGCGAAGAACTAACGATGGAGATTCTGATTGCCAGGTTGTGCCGAATGGGTGCGACGAACAAGTCGTCGAGAACTACTTCGCCGAAGCGGCGTTAAGTCTGCGCATCAGGCGACTCTTGCGACGAGCGGCCTGCTTTGGGTGAATTGTGCGCTTGGCGGCGGCTTTATCGATGCGCTTGACGGCAAGACGAAGAGCCTCTTGATTCTCTGGTGTGCCAGCTGTCTCAAGGGCGGTCTTGATACGTGAGCGAAGTTCGCTGCGAACGGCTTTGTTGCGATCGGTTGCTTTTGCGTTCGTGATGACGCGCTTTTTTTGAGATTTGATATTTGCCACGGCTCAAGGCTAACAGCGGACGAGGCCATGCCAAACATGAGCCGTGTAGAATTCGGTTACTTCTCGCACACGCTTTTAGGGCATGAATGCGTTGATCGAAGTCTCGGAGAAACGGCGCAATGGATTTAGCACGAATACGAAATTTCTCGATCATTGCGCATATCGACCACGGCAAATCGACCCTATCCGACCGCGTCTTGGAGATGACGAACGCGGTTGATGCGCGTGAAATGCGTGCCCAATATCTAGACAGCATGGATCTTGAGCGTGAGCGGGGTATCACGATCAAAGCGCAGAACGTGCGGGTGACCTGGAAAGACCACACGCTGCATCTGATTGACACGCCAGGACACGTCGACTTTGGTTATGAGGTGAGTCGTTCGTTGGCCGCATGTGAAGGAGTTGTTTTGGTTGTCGACGCGGCGCAGGGAATCGAGGCTCAAACTTTGGCGAACTGTTATTTGGCGCTCGAAAATAATTTAGAGATTGTTGCCGCGCTCAACAAAATTGACCTGCCGGCCGCCGACCCTGATCGTTATGCGATGGAAATCGAAAAAGTATTGGGTATTCGTGCCGAAGACATTTTGCGCATTTCAGCAAAGACTGGTGAGGGCGTGCCCGAATTGCTTGACGCGATTGTCGCGCGAATACCTGCGCCGGGCGGCGATGTCAACGCGCCACTGCAAGCATTGATCTTTGACAGTCAATACGACCAATATCGCGGTGTTGTGTCGTCGATTCGCGTAATGAATGGGCGCATGCGCAGCAACGAGAAGTTGCGGTTTATGCAAACAAACGCCGTGCACGAAGTGCTGGAAGTTGGCGTACGACGACCCGTGCCGACACCGGTAGACGAACTCGGCCCAGGCGAAGTCGGCTATTTGATTGCGGGAATCAAAGATGTGGGTGAGGCCCGCAGCGGCGAAACAGTGACGCACGAAGCAAGACCGGCAAGCCAACCACTTGACGGCTACAGCGACCCGAAGCCGATGGTGTTTTGTGGATTGTTTCCGATTGACGCCGATGATTTTGAAACTCTTCGTGAGAGTTTGCAGAAATTAAAACTGAACGATGCATCAATTAGTTATTTGCCCGAATCTTCTGGGGCGTTGGGTTTTGGTTTCAGATGTGGATTTCTCGGTTTGCTGCACATGGAAATTGTCAAAGAACGACTTGAGCGCGAATTTAATCTGGCGCTAATTGCAACCGCGCCATCGGTGCAATATCAAGTGACAAAGACGGACGGCACCACCGAGATTTGCCACAACCCGAGCGAGTTGCCGCCAACGGTGTACATCAAGTCGATTGAAGAGCCATATTTCAAAGTCGACATCATCACACCGAAGGAGTACACGGGCACGCTGATGGATCTTTGTCAGACGCGACGCGGCGAACTCAGCAAACTCGAATATCTTTCACCCGAGCGAGTCGAGTTGCATTATCTGA
>CAMDEC010000019.1 GCA_945893395.1 Bifidobacterium breve | reverse complement strand
CCGTTGACCACTACATCGATCGCGCGCGGTGATGGCAAACATGTGAAAACAACTTCGGATGCTTGAGCAACTTCTTTGGCCGAATTTGCCCACTTTGCGCCCTTGGCAATTAAACCTTCGCCTAGCGACTTGTTGAGGTCGTGAATCGTCACATTGTGTCCGGCGCGGATCAAACTTGCCGCCAGATAAACGCCGAGATGTCCGAGGCCAATAAAACCGCAATTTCGTTTTGTATTGCTCATAGTTGTATCCAAGTCGTCTTCAGGTTTGTATAACCCTCTATTGAATGCATCGAGCGATCGCGACCCGTGCCAGATTGTTTGAATCCGCCGAATGGTGTCGTAATTGAACCCTTGTCGAAAGTATTCACCCAAACGGTGCCAGTGCGCAATTTGCGCGCGATTCGGTGGGCTTTCGTAATATCACGAGTCCAAACGGCCGACGCCAAACCATATTGCGTGTCGTTGGCGATGCGAACTGCTTCATCGGCGCTTTCAACTGCAATCGACGCCAAAACTGGCCCAAAGATTTCTTCGCGCTCGATACGCATGCCGGGTTTGACATTTTGAAACACGGTTGGCTTGATGTAGACACCACCTTTGACTGGTTCGGCTTTTTCTCCACCCGAGAAAAGTTTCGCGCCTTCGCTTTTGCCGATATCGATATAGCCGAGCACGCGCTCAAATTGTGTCTTGTCAACAATCGTGCCCATCGCCGTCGCCGGATCATATGGATCACCAGGTTGAATCGCCTTGCCAACGTTTGTGATTTTTTCAAGCAACTCATCTTCAACTGCTTTTTCGACAACCAACCGCGTGCCGGCATGACATGTTTGGCCCGAGTTGTAAAAAACGCCCCAGGCAATCGACGACGCCGCAGCATCAAGATCTGCGCAGTCACTCAACACAATTTGTGGCGTCTTGCCACCAAGTTCAAGCGAAACAGATTTTCCGTTGCTCTCTGCCGCGTAGGTCAAGAAATATCTGCCGACCTCCGTCGAACCAGTGAATGCGAGTTTGTCGACATCCATATGTCGACCGAGTGCGGCACCAGCCGTCGGACCAAAACCAGGCACGACGTTGAATACGCCATCTGGCAAACCTGCTCGCGAACCCAGTTCGGCAAACAACAGCGCCGACAGTGGCGACTGCTCAGCCGGCTTGAGCACAACTGAGTTGCCGCCAGCCAAAGCCGCGCCAACTTTCCACGAAGAAATAATCAACGGATAATTCCATGGCACCACTGCGCCAACGACACCGAGCGGCTCGCGCTCGATCAGCGCAACTGCATCGCGCGGCACCGGTGCCACTTGTCCGTACATCTTGTCGATCGTTTCGGCAAACCACTGAAGGTTGTTGGCCGCAGAAGCAATATCAACATTTACCGAGTCGCCAATCGGCTTGCCGACATCCATAGTCTCGAGCAATGCGAGTTCGTAGATGTTCTCGCGCATCAACTGGACCCAGCGCAACATAATGTTTTTGCGCTCAAGTGGCGCCATCTCGCTCCATACGCCATTGCTGAAAGACTTTCGTGCAGCAGTCACTGCCCGATCAATATCTTGCTTGTCGCCTTCGGCGACATTTGCCACCACCGTGTTGTCGCGCGGGTTGATCGACTCAAATGTCTTTCCGCTTGCTGCATCCACGAACTTGCCATCAATAAATAGTTGCGTGCGAGATACTTTTTGTGCAGCGCGCTTCGTCCATTCTTCGCGACTGAGTAGGTCGGTCATCTTTTCTCTCCGAATTCGTTTTTGGGCTGATAATCAAGCCCCGACGCTATCAGTGCGACCTGTCAGAATATAAGCGTGCCGTCAGATCAAGCGCCGAACACTCCGACAACTTGTCTCTTGGCGATCGCCTCGGTGCATCGCACGGGGTCAACCTTGTTATGTTCAATTTTACGGGCGACTCGTATGGCCGGCATGCCAATGGAATACCTGAATATCCACACGAAAAACTTCACCAATTTCTGTAACGAAAACAATTTGCCCAAACTCAACATGCACGGTATGTTGATTGGTGCAATTCGCAAAATCTCTCGGCGCAACGCCTGGCGCAATATCGAATATTTTTCTAACGCGTCTTGGCACGCATATCTAAATCGTGCGGCCGAACTAAACACGACCCCAAATGGTGTATTCGGCATCAAAATGCACTACAACCAATACGACGAACACATGCTGCAACGCGGCATCGACGCCAATTATTGGAATGTGCCGATCAAATGGGTGCGCATTACCCGCGACAACGAAGTTCGTCAGGCAATTTCTCTCGTGCGTGCCGAGCAGTCAAATCAATGGAACAGCAATATGTCGGCGGTTCGTGAACCCGTTTACGACGAACAAGCCATAGTCAAAGCGCTTGAAACTATTTCTGTCGCCAACAAAAATTGGGATGCATACTTCACCAAACATTCGATTACCCCATTGTTCGTAACTTACGAACAGCTCACTCGCGACATGGACTCAACAGTCCGTCGAATTATGAGTCACATCAATACGCCAATTGAGACAGTGCCCGAGCCTCAAACCAAGCGACAATCAGATGGCGCAAGTGCGCAGTGGGAAAAACAATTTTTGAACTCTCGACCCGAATTTGCCTCGCGCGCTGCCACAATATAAGCGTGGGCGTTTCAGCGATATTCGATCCAACTCAGTGGACCCAAGTTAAAGATTTTTCTTTCCGCGACATCACCTACCACCGCGCCAAAGATCACGGCACGGTTCGCGTCGCTTTCAACCGACCCGAGGTTCGCAACGCCTTTCGCCCAAGCACCGTCGACGAGCTATATCGCGCGCTAGATCATGCGCGTCAGACAGTTGATGTCGGGTGTGTGTTGTTGACTGGCAACGGTCCATCACCCAAAGATGGTGGTTGGGCGTTTTGCAGTGGCGGCGATCAGCGCATTCGTGGTCGAGATGGCTATCAATACGATGAGGGTGACGAAAATAAATCAAGTACAGGACGGTTGCACATTCTCGAGGTGCAACGACTGATTAGGTTCATGCCAAAGATCGTGATCTGCGTCGTGCCCGGTTGGGCTGCTGGTGGTGGACATAGTTTGCATGTCGTCAGCGACCTAACTTTGGCCAGCAAAGAACATGCCAAGTTCAAACAAACAGACGCCGATGTAGCAAGTTTTGACGGTGGCTTTGGCTCGGCATATCTCGCCCGTCAAGTCGGTCAAAAATTCGCCCGTGAGATTTTCTTTTTGGGTCGCGAATACTCAGCAGAAGATGCACACCGCATGGGCATGGTCAACGCGGTCGTCGATCATGCAGATCTCGAAAAAGTCGCACTTGAGTGGGCCAAAGAAATTAATTCAAAAAGCCCAATGGCCCAACGCATGTTGAAGTTCGCGTTCAACGCGATTGACGACGGCCTTGTCGGACAACAAATTTTTGCCGGCGAGGCAACTCGTCTTGCATATATGACCGAAGAAGCCGCCGAAGGTCGCGATTCTTTTGTCGAAAAACGCGATCCTGACTGGTCGAAATACCCCTGGCATTTTTAATCTTGCGATCGCACTCGCAATGATCACCACAATAAGTTCAAGCCAAGACCCGCGACTCGACCCACTGCGTCTTAACGAACGCCAGTTAACCACGATCGCCCAGCGTCGATCAACACTTGCGGCGGGTCGGTTTATCGCCGAAGGCGACCTCGTTGTCGCACGCGCACTGGCTGCTGGTTACAAACCCGAAGTCGTGCTCTGCGATGTCGAGCAAGCCGAGCGTTTCGATCTCGAAATCGAAAAATTAGGCGGTCAATGTCTGACCGCCGACATCGGAATTCGTCGTCAAGCAACAGGCCTCGGCGTGCCACTCAGCGCACTCGGAGTTTTCTATCGACCAGAACCGCTGACAGTAAACCAAGTAATTTCTAAGGCGAGCCGAGTCGTGGTCGTCGAAGCAGTGGATAATCCGAGCAACATCGGAGCGATCGTGCGCTGCGCCGTGGGTTTGGGTTGGGATGGTTTGATTTGTGACTCAACAAGCGCCGACCCACTTTCTCGCCGTGGTCTGCGGGTCTCTATGGGCTCTGCTTTCAATTTGCGCTTTGCTCGCACGGCCGACATCGTCGAGACGCTTAAGACTTTGCAGGCTCAAAATTTCAAAGTCTTTGCCCTTACACCAGACAGCGACTCGGTCGACATTGATCAAATCAAAATCGATCCGACACAAAAACGAGCAATAATTTTTGGTTCAGAGCGCACGGGTCTCAGCCAACAAGCCCTTGCCTGCGCCGATGCGTGCGTAAAAATTGCGATGAACCCAAATGTCGACTCGTTGAACGTTGCCGCCGCCGCCGCAATTTCTTGCTACGCGTTGCGCTGACCCGAGCTGATTAACGCGGATAATCCGCTGACGAAATCGGCAGGCCCGTATCATTGCGCAAGTGCTCGGCAGCTTTGACGAAATATTCTGTCATTGAGTTGCGAATCTCCACGTCAGTCACGAGTTCATTCACCGCAGCAAGCATGTGCACCAGCCACCGGTCGCGCTCTAAATTGCCAATTCGAAACGGCATGTGGCGCATCCGCAATTGTGGATGCCCGCGATTTTCGTTGAACAACATTGGTCCGCCCCAATACTGCGCGAGAAACCAGGTCAAGTGCTGGCGCGATTTGGCTAAATTTTCTGGGTCTTCATACAGCACTATCAACACTTGGTCGGTGACTACGCCCTGATAAAAGCGGTCAACAAGCGTTTCGAAAAACGGTAGACCACCGACTTGCTCGTAGATCGAACTAGCTGAACTCAGGGTCTTGCCATTCTGGAAACAAATTCGGCATATCAGTCGAAACGTTCATCGTAAAGTTCGCCGCACGCTTTTCAAGAAAACTCATTACGCCTTCGCGTGCATCAGCAGATTTGCCGCGTTGCAAAATGCCGCGCGATTCAGCCCGATGGGCTTCCATCGGGTGCGACGCGCCAAGCATTCGCCACAACATCTGCCGCGATAGCGCCACAGAAACAGGTGCCGTGTTTTTGGCGATCTCTTTGGCCAGTGTTCGAGCAGCAACCAGCAGATCATCCCCGACATGGACACTGCGAACGAGACCGGCATCGTGGGCTTCAGCTGGCGAAATCATTCGGCCCGTGAAGACCCATTCAGTTGCGAGCGAAATACCCACGACGCGGGGCAAGAACCACGATGAACACGCTTCTGTGACGATGCCCCGTCGGGCAAAAACAAAACCAAATTTTGCCGTGTCACTGGAAAGGCGAATATCCATCGGCAGGGTCATCGTCACGCCGACCCCGACGGCTGCACCGTTGATCGCCCCAATCACGGGCTTCAAGCTTTCAAAAATTCGCAGCGACACCAGTCCACCGCCGTCGCGTGGCACGTCTTTGACCCCCGGCACGTCGCTGCCACCGCGACTGAATGATTCACCACCCGAAGATAGATCTGCCCCCGCACAAAATGCCCGACCAGCACCGGTCACGATCACTGCTCGAACATTGTCATCGGCATCAGACATGTCAAATGCGGCGATCATTTCGTGCAACATCGTGTTTGTAAACGCATTCAATTTTTCTGGACGATTCAAAGTAACCGTCGCGATATTCTCGCTCACTTCATAAACGATTTGACTAAACATCAAGAAAACGTGTCGCCGCAATCGCCGAACCGATAGCGCCGACAAAAGCGCCGATACCCAGCAAAATGAACATCACCGAAGTCAAGTAACTATCGGGCACGACGAGCGAACTGATGCCCGTACCTGGTTTAAAACCAGTGACACCGCTCGTCCATACCGAATTCAAAACCCATAGCCCGCCACAAGAAACAATGCCGCCGATTAATCCTTGTAGCAAGCCTTCCAACATAAACGGAATTCGAATGAACCAGTTGGTGGCACCAACTAATTTCATAACTTCGATTTCTCGACGCCGGGCAAACATCGCGGTGCGAATCGTGTTCCAAATTAAACCCACCGCGACCAGCAACAACACCAGCGAGGTCACCAATGTGACCACCCGGATGAAGTTGGAAAGTGTCGAGATGACTTCAAATTCATCTTCGGCAAGGGCAACTGCTTCAACCCCGGGCAACGTTCTATATTGATCGCTCAGTGAACGCACGAGAAGCGGATCTTCCGAAAGTGGAACGACTTTGAACTGAGTCGGAATCGACTCCGGGGTAAGTAACCCCAACGTCACGGGGTCTCCGGCAAAAATACGTTTGGCTTCTTCATAACTTTCGGTCTTGTTCAAGTAGCGCAGTTTTTCTATGTCGATAATTGTCGGCGAGGCGCGCAAAACCGAGTCAATCAGCGCGACCTGTTCGGCTGAGGCATCACTGCGCACGAAAACGATCATCTCAACATCGCCACGCCATTGCACGAGTAGATTTTCAAACGCACGCTGAATCAAAAAAGTTGAGCCAACCAAGAGCAGAGAAACAGCAGAAGTCAAAACAGCCGCAGCAGTAAGCGTCAAGTTGCGCCTGAAACTCTCCCATGTTTCGCGCAGGGCGTAAGCAATTCGAGAGAACATCTACTCGTAAACCCCGCGCTCTTGATCCCGCAAAATTACGCCACGATCCAACTGAATCACTCGCCTGCGCATTGCGTTGACAACTCGGTGGTCGTGGGTCGCCATCACTACGGTTGTGCCCGTCTGATTAATTTCGTCCAGCAGTCCCATGATGCCTTCGCTGGTGGTCGGATCGAGGTTGCCGGTGGGCTCGTCGGCCAACATGATCAGTGGTCGATTCACGAAGGCGCGGGCTATTGAAACCCTCTGCTGTTCTCCACCCGAGAGTTGGTTTGGAAATCTGTCTTGCTTATCTGCCAAGCCGACAAGATCGAGCACGATCGGCACTTGGCGGGCTATCACGTGTCTCGGTTTGCCGATTACTTCAAGGGCAAACGCGACGTTTTCAAAAACTGTTTTGTTCAGCAACAATTTATAGTCTTGAAAAACGTTGCCCATGCTGCGACGCAAATGAGGCACTCTCGACGCCGGCAGCTCATTGATGTTGCGACCAGCCACCCAAACGTCCCCGCGTTCTGGCTGCTCTTGGCGGTTGATCAAACGCAACAGAGTCGACTTGCCTGACCCGGACGGGCCGACAAGAAATACGAACTGACTTTTAGGGATGTCAAACGAAGCATCTCGCACGGCGACCGTTTCGGTGCCGTAGATTTTCGTCACATTTTCAAGACGAATCATTGCAACAAACTTATCATCGTTAAATTGCCGCGCCGATCACGCGACTATTCGCCATCAGAACGCCGCCAACGAAGAAAGCCTTCCATGAATTCATCCAAGTCTCCGTCAAGCACGGCGGTGACGTTGCTGCTCTCGACATTTGATCGAAGATCTTTCACCATTTGATATGGCTGCAGAACATAAGAACGAATCTGACTGCCCCAACCAACTTGGGCTTGCTTGCCAGCGATCTTTGCCAACTCTGTGGCTTTTTCTTCTTCGTCTTGCGCGAGAATCATTGCTTTCAAACGCTTCATCGCACTCTCGCGATTTTGCAATTGGCTGCGCTCCTGCTGCGAAGATGCGACAAGACCCGTCGGCTCGTGGGTCAAGCGCACGGCCGATGAAGTTTTGTTGACATGTTGACCGCCGGCGCCAGATGCGCGGAAAACTTCCATGCGAATATCGCTTTCATTTATTTCAAGTTCGGCTTGGTCAAGAATCGGCCAAATCTGAACAAGTGCGAAACTCGTCTGACGACGACCTTGGTTGTCAAACGGGCTTATTCTCACGAGTCGATGTGTCCCGCGTTCGCTCGTCAGCAAACCGTAAACATACCGACCACGAATGGTGACATCAGCTGACAAGATGCCTGCTTCTGTGCCGATAGAGACATCGCCGATCTCGAATGCGAAACCTCGGCGCTCTGCCCAACGGCGATACATTCGCAACAACATCTCGCTCCAGTCTTGGGCGTCGACACCACCATCTTTTGCGTTGATCTGCAAAATTGCGTCGCATTCGTCGTGCTCGCCCGTGAACATGCTGCGCATTTCAAGCGAGTCAAGTTGGCTACGACACGAGGCAATGCCCTTTTCAAGTTCTGGTTCTTGAGTTGCATCATCTTCTGCTCGAGCAAGCTCGTGCAACACGAACAAGTCATCAACAGTGGCTGAAAGTGAATTAAATTGATCGATGTCGGCTTTCAAAGATGCGTACTGCGAATTAACTTTCTTCGCATGTTCTTGGTCATTCCACAAATCTGGCTTGGCAACTTCACCTTCAAGTTCGACGAGCAACCCCCGCGAAGTTTCAATGTTCAGATATTGCGATGCCTCACCTATACGACGGCGCAAATCTGCAAGATCACTTGAAAAATCTTTCATGTTGCTGGCCTTGCTCTAACTGACGCGACCGTGGCACATCTTGTACTTTTTGCCAGAGCCACAAGGGCATTGGGCGTTGCGCGGAGTCTTCGACCAGTCAGGGCCGCCGAGCACAGCGCTATCGCCACTGGATTTTGGTATCGACTTTTGATCGACATTCTCGTCGGACGTCTGTTGAATGTTGCTCAACTTGCCTGCTGGAGCAGAATTGTTAATTACTTGCACGTGCATCACGTATTTCACGAAATCTTGGGCGATGCCCTTCATCAGCGAGCCGAACATCTCAAAGCCCTCGCGTTGCCATTCAATTAATGGATCTTTCTGACCGATTGCGCGAAGATTTATACCCTCTTGCAAATAGTCCATCTCTTCGAGATGTTCACGCCAGCGTTGATCAATAATTTTGAGCATCACTTGGCGTTCAACTTCACGCATCACTGCTTCACCCATCTCGGTCTCACGCTTTACGTAATACGCACTCGCATCAGCCATGACCAGGTCGTACATCTCGTCAGTCGAGTCGCACTGCGCGAGTTGGGGTGAAGTTATTTCAGATGGCCAGAAAGTTCGTAGTTCAAGCGCCAGCCCATCCACATCCCACTCGTCGTCTGCTTCAGCAACGCAATGTGATTCAATCAGCGCATCAACTGCGTCAGCCAAATACTCCATCGCTGCCGACTTCAAGTCAAGTCCTTGCAAAATCTGATCGCGACGCAGGTAGATGATCTTGCGTTGTTGGTTCATTACTTCGTCGTACTTCAAAACATTTTTGCGAATCTCACCGTTGCGCTGCTCGACGGTGCTCTGTGCGCGCTCTATCGCCTTGGTCACCATGTTGGCTTCAATCGCCTCATCTTCGGGTAACGCCCGACCCATCACCCACGACAACGCACCAGTTGCAAACAGACGCATAAGTTCGTCGTCCAGGCTCAGATAGAAACGGCTTTCACCAAGGTCGCCTTGTCGACCCGCTCGACCTCGCAACTGGTTATCGATTCGGCGACTCTCGTGTCGTTCGGTGCCCAACACATAAAGACCACCAAGCTGGCGCACTTTGTCGCCCTCGACTTTGCAACTTTCGACATATTTTGCAAGAAGTTCGCGATAACGCTTCTGTGCTTTGTCACGCCCGGTTAAATAATCTGGAGGCATCGAATCAAGTGGCACGGGCAGTGCAAATTCATCAAGCAGTGTCATCGGATCAAAGCCCTCTTTGAGCACATCTTGTCGCGCCAAACCTTCAGGGTTGCCACCCAACAAAATGTCGACACCTCGACCGGCCATGTTCGTCGCGACCGTGATCGATCCGAGTCGTCCTGCTTGGGTCACGACCAAAGCCTCACGGGTGTGCTGCTTGGCGTTCAATACTTCGTGGCGAATGCCTCGTTGCTGCAATTTCTTCGAAAGTTTTTCGCTCTTTTCAACGCTCACCGTGCCCACCAACACTGGTTGACCTTTGACGTGCTTTTCTTCGAGGTCGCGCACGACCGCATCAAATTTTGCATCTTCAGTTTTGTAAATTTGATCAGGTTGATCTAAACGAATCATCTCGCGATTCGTCGGGATCGGCACAACTTGCAGGCTGTATGTGTTCATCAACTCGGCGGCCTCGGTTTGCGCCGTACCCGTCATGCCCGAAAGTTTTTCGTACATTCTGAAATAATTCTGCAAGGTGATCGTTGCCAAAGTTTGATTTTCTTCCTTGATGTTGACACCCTCTTTGGCTTCAACAGCCTGGTGAATGCCTTCGCTCCAGCGACGACCTTCAAGAATGCGGCCTGTGAATTCGTCGACGATTTTGACCTCGCCATCCTGGATGATGTAGTCCTTGTCTCGCTGATAAAGAACTGCTGCTTTTAATGCAACTTGTAACTGATGCACAAGGTTTTGCTGAACTTCGTCGTAGAGGTTTTCGATGCCCAACTGCTTTTCGACTTTCTCGATGCCCAACTCGGTTGGCACGACGATTCGTTTCGCTTCTTCGACGTCATAGTCCAGATCGCGCACCATCGTGCGCACGATTGATGCGAACTGGTAATAAAGCTTGGCGGCATCGGCGACTCGACCCGAGATGATCAACGGAGTTCGCGCTTCATCGATCAGAATCGAGTCGACTTCGTCGACGATTGCAAAATTGAAACCTCGCTGAACTTTGTCTTCAAGGGTCGACGCCATGTTGTCGCGCAAGTAGTCAAAGCCGAATTCATTGTTCGTGCCAAAAGTAACGTCACTTGAATAATCAGATCGCTTTTCCAAAGAACTTGTACGCCGCCCCGGTACAACCAGACCTACCGACAACCCGAGCCAACGGTGAATCTGGCCCATCCACTCGGCGTCACGCTGCGCGAGATAGTCATTCGTCGTGATCTGATGCACTCCCTTGCCCGAAAGTGCGTTCAGATATGCGGGCAGTGTCGAAACCAGAGTCTTTCCTTCGCCGGTTTTCATTTCTGCAACCCAACCCGCGTGTAACGCCGCCCCACCCATCAACTGCACGTCATAATGGCGCTGGCCAATTACACGTGTAGCAGCCTCACGCACAACCGCGAACGCCTCAACCAACAGATCGTCAAGTGTTTCACCACGCTCAATGCGCGACTTAAATTCGCCAGTTTTACCCCGCAAATTGGCATCAGATAGCGCCGCCAAATCAGACGACAAAGCGTTGATATCCGGCAATATGGCCGCAAGGGCTTTTACTTTCTTGCCTTCGCCAGCGCGCAAGACTCTGTCGAGGATCGCCATAAGACAGTTGATGCTATCGCCACACAACTAACCAGACCAGCCCCAGCTTGGTAAAGCGCAAGAGACGCACTGTTCAGAGTTGCGCCGGTCGTGACCACATCGTCGAATACGAGCACATGTTCTGCGTTCAATTTGCGAGCCCAAAAAATTGGCCCGATCAACCTTGACTCGCGCGACTTGCCCGTCTGCGGTTGATCAGATGTCCTGGTTAAAAGTTTCAAGCATCGAACTCGCAGTTTTTTTGCGATGTACCTTGCAATTAATTCTGCGTGGTCATAGCCACGCTCAGTGACCCGAGATTGTGTTGTCGGGGCCCATGTCACGATGTCAATTTTCTTGAGCGACCTAGATTGTTCGACAAGCACACGCCTGACGACTGCATCGCCCAGAAATCGCAGGCTAGATCTTTGATTGCGATACTTGAAGCCCAAAATCGCCTGACGAATCGTCGAGTCGTATGCAAACGCGGCGATCACATCACCGTGATATTCGCTCAAAGTTTGATCTAACCGGCGAGTTTCAAGCGTCTCACTGCAACCACGGCAAAGTTTTGTCGCAATACGGCCGCACACCGGACACGTAGAACCAAAAATCAAACCAAATAAATCTGCCGCTTTGGCAAAAACTAAATCAAGAGACTTCAACCCCATCGCAATTGTGTGTGCTTAAAAGAAATGGCCTGGCTAGCGTGAATCTGTGCACGGGCTCGAACAACTTGATTTTCGAGACAGGCTTGGTCGCCGCTTGGTTAGGTGCCTAATCGGTCTGGCAATATTTGCCATTGGCATCTCACTGCAAATGAACGCCAACATTGGTGCGCCACCATGGGATGTCTTTCACCAAGGTGTTGCAAAACAAACCGATATATCAATCGGCAAAATCATTGTGATCACTGGCTTCACGTTGCTGTTGCTGTGGATACCGCTCAGACAAAAACCAGGTCTTGGCACGATCCTCAACGCTCTCGAAATAGGTTTGATTGCCGACGTGGCACTTGAAATTATTCCTGAGCCGAACAATATTTTCATTCGCATCGTCATGGTCATAGTCGGCATAATCACCGTTGCAGTTGGCACCGGTCTTTACATCGGCAGCGCCCTCGGACCGGGGCCGCGCGACGGACTAATGACCGGTCTCGCCCAACGCGGTATCCCAATTCGTATTGGGCGAACAGCAGTCGAAGTTACCGTGATGATCATCGGTTATGCCCTCGGTGGTCAAGTTGGCGTCGCAACTTTCGCCTTCGCTTTTGGCGTCGGCCCGCTCGTGCAGTTCTTCTTGCCGCGCTTGGCAGTTAGTAGCGGTAGCGCTCGGCCTTGAACGGACCGCTCGGTAGCACGCCCAAATACTCAGATTGTTCGTCCGAGAGTTTCGTCAACTTTGCGCCGAGAGCATCGAGGTGCAGCAACGCCACTTTTTCGTCGAGGTGTTTTGGCAAAACATAAACACCCAACGGGTAATTCTTGGTGTTGTTGAATAACTCGATTTGTGCGATCACCTGGTTGGTGAAAGAGCAACTCATCACGAAACTTGGGTGTCCCGTTGCACAACCTAAATTAACCAATCGGCCCTCTGCCAGCACGATCACTGAGTGGCCATCGCCAAATGTCCAAAGATCAGTGCCCGGCTTGAGTTCGTCACGAGTTGCGCCGCTGCGTGAAAGGCCCGCCATGTCAATTTCGTTGTCAAAGTGACCAATATTGCAGACAATCGCATTGTGCTTCATCTTCGACATATGTTCTGCCGTGACGATGGCTTCGTTGCCGGTAGCAGTCACAAAAATATCGGCAACTTTGAGCACATTTTCTAAAGTGTCGACGATGTAGCCCTCCATCGCCGCTTGCAACGCATTGATCGGGTCGATTTCGGTAACGACAACTCGCGCACCCTGCCCGCGCAAACTTTGTGCACAGCCTTTACCCACGTCGCCGTAGCCGCAGACGACGGCCATCTTGCCGGCGATCATCACGTCTGTCGCGCGATTCAACGCGTCAATTAGCGAGTGTCGACAACCGTAAAGGTTGTCGAACTTGCTTTTTGTCACGCTGTCGTTGACATTGATCGCTGGAAACAAAAGTTCGGAGTCTTGGGCCATCTTGTACAAGCGCTTCACGCCCGTGGTTGTCTCCTCGGTAACGCCCTTGATCAACTTCGACATTTTCGTCCAACGATTTGGACTTGTTTTTAGTCCTCGCTGCAAAAGCCCGAGCACGATTGCTAGTTCTGGATTTGACGCCGTAGTCGGGTCAGGAACAATGCCAGTTTTTTCGTATTCGACACCTTTGTGCAACAACATCGTGGCGTCGCCACCGTCATCCAAAATCATGTTCGGACCATCGCCGTCTGGCCAAGTCATCATTTGGTCTGTCGCCCACCAATATTCTTCGAGGGTTTCGCCCTTCCATGCATAAACCGGCACACCGTTCGGATTTTCTTGCGTGCCTTCAGGCCCAACGACAACCGCTGCGGCTGCGTGGTCTTGGGTTGAGAAGATATTGCAACTCGCCCAACGCACCTCGGCGCCGAGATGAACCAGTGTTTCGATCAAGACGGCCGTCTGGATCGTCATATGCAGTGAGCCAGAAATTCGAGCGCCCTTCAAGGGCTTGGATGCACCGAACTCTTTGCGCAACGACCGCAAACCTGGCATTTCGTGTTCGGCTAGATGAATCTCTTTGCGACCAAATGGCGCTAGTGAAAGATCGGCTACGCGATAATCCTTGCGCGCCGCAAACGAAGACGATGACATGGTGCTCTCCCGGTTTTGTTGACTAGTTTTCTTAACTGGTTTTACTGAAAAGTTGGTTTCAAGTTGAGTTGTTCCGCTTTTGCGAGCAAACGCTCGTGTTCGACTTGGGTTACGACGATCGCCTCGTCGATCAACATCACCGGAATACCCTGACGTACTTCATAGCGCATCTGCAGGCGCGGGTTGTACAACATCTCTTCGTCTTCAAAATAGATCAGATTGCCCTTATCCTTTGGGCACGCCAAAATTTCAAGCAGGCGCGGATTAAGCGAAGAGTGACCGACTGACACGGCTAACACGATAACACTTACGGCACTTAGGCCGTGATCAGCATCAGCAACTCGGCGACATGCTCATCACATTCTTCGCGCGTTGCGGCTTCAAGATTCAATCGCAAAAGTGGCTCGGTATTCGACGGTCGAACATTGAACCACCACGAGCCACAATCGACCGTAAGCCCGTCCAAGTGGTCTTGCGGAAAGCCTGCATATTTTTTTGTCACACGATCAATCACATTTTGCATGTCGGCGACTTGCATGTTGATTTCCCCGCTGTTTGCATATTTTTCAAAAGGTTCGCGCAACTCTGAAAGCGTCTTTCCTGTGCGACACATTTCGCCCAGCACGACCATGGTTGCGATCAACCCACTGTCGGCGCGATAGTTGTCAGCGAAATAATAATGACCAGAGTGCTCTCCGGCGAAAATTGCACCGGTCTGTGCCATGACCTGCTTCATGTAGCTGTGGCCGTTCTTGGTGCGAATCGGTTTTCCACTGAGAGCCGCAATTGTCTCAGGCACAATTCTCGAACAAATTAGGTTGTACAAAATTGTGGCATTTGGATTTTCGCGGAGAAAAACTGACGCCAACAACGCAGTCGTCGTGCTGCCAGAGAGGCTTTTGCCGGTCTCATCAACCAAAAACACGCGGTCGGCGTCGCCGTCAAAAGCCAAACCAACATCAAACTTGCCCGCAACGACCCGTGCTTGCAAGTCACGCTGATTTGCAGGCTGAATCGGGTCGGCCGGATGATTCGGAAAGGTGCCATCAAGTTCTCCATACATGATTTCAACTTCGAACTTTTTTAGTCGGTCAAAAACCGCGGGTGCAACAAGCCCGCCCATGCCGTTCGCCGTGTCGGCAACCACCCGCAATTTTTTTGTTGCTTCTACATCGATGAAACCCACAACATGATCTACGAATTCTGCCAACATATTTTTCTTCGTGACTTCACCAGGTGTTTTAACAGCAACCAGACCTCTCCCCGCCAAGAATTCTTCGGCGATTAGCTTGATCTCACGAAGCCCATTGTCGATGCCGATTGATCGGGCGCCCGACAAACAACACTTGATTCCGTTGTATTGGGCAGGGTTGTGAGATGCCGTGAACATTGCGCCTGGTGCATCTAACTTGCCTGAGGCGAAATAAAGCATGTCGGTACTGGCTAGACCAAGATTAATTACGTCTACACCCTGCTCGGTCAGTCCGTTTTGAAATGCCGCCACGAGATCGGGGCCACTCGGTCGCATGTCGTGGGCGACGATAATCATTCTCGCCTTTGAAAAAGCGGCGAAGGCGACGCCGAGCGCGTGTGCGAGAGTTACGTCTAATTGGTCGGGCACCGTGCCGCGAATGTCGTATGCCTTGACGATCGCATCTAAGTTAGGCACGACCATCAAGACTAGCGGTTTAACAATTTACGCTTTAGCCCAACTTGTCGACCACGCCAACGCACGGCCATCATGCCCACGCCAACAAGCGTCAAAAAATACGCAAAAAAATCTACTGCTGTATATCCATAGTGCAGACGCACTTCATTCTTTGTTGGGATTACAACCATCATGTTCGGAGCGACGCGAAAGGGGCCTTGTGCGCCGTCTACTTTCCAATTCGGAAAATAACTCATCCGCACGAGCACTGGCACGCCAATTTCGTCGACTTTGAAACTAATCGCTTCGTCTTCAAGCACAGTATTGCTGACTTGCACAGGCGACAATCCAACTACATTTATTGTTTCTGATGGCTTGACGATGTCGACCCGACGTGAAGACTCATTTGGTTCACCCTGTCGACGATTCAGGTCTACGATGGCTTCTACTTTCTGCCACTCGTCCGGGCCATCGCCTACTGGAATTGCCGCCCAGTCTTCGGGGTGCTGAAACCAACTCGTGCCAATTTCTAACCAGCGCTCTTTCGGATCGCCGACATCGCTCTCGACAATCACTGGCTGCACCGACATCGGCACCACCAAATCGCTATTTTCAACTTTGTAAATCACCCACGGGCCACTCTCGGCAATCTTTACCAGCGCTGCTTGCATGTTGGCTTGATCGATCGCCTCGGTGGTGAAAGCCATGTAATACCGCACACCAAGTTCTTGCAGATAGCGCACGCCAAGGCCGGCATTGTTGTCGTCATAACGCAACTCGCGCACTGGATTGCTGCTCTGCTTTGACATTGCGGCAGCAGTAATAAAGTGATATGGCGTGGTGCCCGCTGCCTCAAAGTTCAGTCCTTCCATTGAACCGATGCAGCCTTTTGTCCAGTGCGGCAAGAGCATCAACGACATTGTCGTGCCATATTTATTTAGTTCACCGTTGTTCTCCCACAGTGCGCGACCACAACCCAGGTTCGGATCTTTGCCAATCTCTTTCATCGTTTCTACTAACCCGCGATACTCGGCGTAGGCACTCTTGCCTTCGTAGCCAGTGAAGTTCCACCGTGCCCACCCGTCAACAAAGCCGTCATTCGTGGCTTTAGTTGAGATGACGCCCCATTGGTAAATAGTTTCACCGGCGGCATTGGTGGTCAGCCTGCCAAACGGCATTTCCTGAAATCGAAAACCAATCACACCCACGACAAGAACCGTCATCGCGGTGATCCACGCCAAGTTGAACTTTGGGTTCGCACTAATCAAAGTGACTGGTTTCAGCCCGTCAACAGATTGCTCTAACAAGGCTTGACGACCGAGGCGTTGCAGTTGATAGAAACCAAAAAGCCAGACGGCCGACTCGTAGATACCAACGATCATTAAGAAATAACGCAACAGATAGAAAAACGGCAACAAGCGCGGATTCCATAACAGGCCGATTACGGGCAAACTCTCGCGCCCGAAATAAACGCCCAACACGAGCACGATGCAATAAACACCCATCCAAATGCCCGTTCGATTTCGGGTCTTGACGAAATTGACAAACGCGACGATCGCAAAAAAAATTATCAATAAATTCCAGAAAACTGTCAACGGAAAATACATGCTCCAAAAAGAGTCGTTCGCACCGCTTGGTCGTGGCTCGTACTTCATGTCGGTCATGTAGGCATGACCGGTCAAGAACGGCAAGACCCAAAATGCAGAAAGCAAAACTGCCGTAACTGAAATCGTCGCGGCGGTAATTGTGCTTCGACGGTTGTACCAAATGACCGCTAGCAAAGCTACTCCACCAAAAACGAACAACAGCACGATGCCATGACTCAGCGCGCTCAATGCGACAACTAGCGCCGTGAGCATTTTGCCGCGATGTTCTTCGAACGCTCGAATCAAAAGACCAAAACCCAAGAGTGCCAAAGACAACGAGATTGAAAACGAAAACTCACCCGCCATGGTCGATGCGATGTTGCCGCCATAAATCGTGAAACTCTCGTCATATAAAAAAACAACTGATGCGAGCGTCAACAATTCTGGAATCGGAAAAACAAACTTCGCCAACTTGCCAAACAACCAAGTACAAACTGGCAAGGTCAAAATGCCAAGCACTGCGACGATCTTGAGCGCGATGCCGTAGGGCAGAATCAGATCGACAAGCAAAACTGCTATTGCCGGAACAACCATATAGAACCGATACATCGGAAACCCCGAGTACCAATCGTTGCTCCAACCTGTGAGTCGAAAATGTGGCAACAAGAAATCTCGCAAATACGCAGGACCATAAACATGTGCGCCCATGTCACCACCTGTCGGGGTGTTGTTACGCAAAATCAACTCGGGATGCAGCGTCATCAGCAACATTAATGTCGAACCAGCGACTATGACTGCCGACGTAATTTGCTGAGCAGACCAACGCTTAGAACTAAATTGTTTCACTGCAAACAAACTCTACCCTTCACGAATTCGAACGAAATTACAAAAGAGCGACAAGCAAAATACCCGTGGCGTTAAATGCGACGTGCGCAATTACCGACATGCCGAGTCTCTTCGTGCGATAAAAGCAGTAACCCAAGACCAGGGCGAAGGCAAGCAGCCCCGGCAACTCAACTAGTTGCAGATGCACCACGGCGAACCAGACCGCAGTCAAAATTAAGGCAACTCGCTCATTGAAACGATTGTTCAAACCAGCCTGAATAAACCCACGATAAACCAACTCTTCGATAAATGGCGCGCCAAACACAACGATCACAATCAAAATGACCAACCATGGACCCGTGGCATTGTCGAATAAGTCTTGTGCCCGCTTTGCTACTGCATCTGGTGCGAACTTCTCCGGAAAAATCAACCGAAACGGCCACGTGACTAAACCCACGAGCACCAGTTGACTAAAAACACCAATCGGAACGCCCCAAATATCGACAGTACGAAAACTTAAAAAATAATCCCGCACAAAGTTTTGGCTACCAAATTTTTTTGAAACAATAAACAAACCAACCATGAACGGAGCCCATAGTGCGAGTGCAGAAACGCCGAGAAACCATTTCGGCTCTTTACCTGCAACCAGATCGACATTGTCGGTCAAGACCAAGACTGCCGAACTGACCAAGAGCGCAATTGCATAACTGACAGCCCAAGTCAGAACAACAATTTTCAGTGAAAAATTTTTATACCTTTGAGGCTGTTGCCCGAAGGGCGGAGCCCAGGGCGACTGGTTCATCCGGCTAGGCGGTTTGGCATCACAATCCTGAATCGGTTGCGGCGATCTTCAAGCCTCCAACCGGACGGAGCTGTAATTCTTACGCCGTGGCGATCACACAAGTCGTATGCGTGCGGATCTCGCTCGGCGGTCAGGTCATCAATCCAAACAAGTGCACGGCTGTATTGATAAGTCAAAGTAATCGAGGCAAGTTCGTTGCAAGTACAACGTGAACAACGACGAACCATGTCTTTCACAATAATTGATGAGTCGTACGCCACAGTGGATTTCAAATCGAGCATTTATCAAGTATCCGCCGATGCACGGTTTGGATAACGGGTCGTATCATTAACAACGTGACCAAACTGCCACCCCCACCACCGCCAGCAAAGCCATCGTCGTCAAAGCGAAAACCGGCCGCACGCAAAAAACCGTCGGGCTTTCTGGGCAAAAAATCACGTAAAAAGACCAACACCAACTCAAACGTCAAAAGTGCTGACGAAAAACCATCCATGCCTCGTTGGGCAACTTGGGCAATTATCGCCGTCGTAGTTTTGTTGATTGCCGGCCCGAGAATTTGGCCAACTTCTACGGCAACAAAACTTACCTACACCGAATTCTTGGATCTCGTCAAAAAAGGTGAAATTCAGCAGGTAAAAATCAACAACCTATCTAACGAAATCAGCGGCACGCTCAGAGATGGCAGCGAATTCGTAACCACAGGTGCCGTTGCGCTTTCTGATGCAGACGAAACCTTGCTCAAAGAAAAAGGTGTCGACTACGACTACTCGACGCCACAAGGCAACTTCTTCACCAACCTGATTCCGCTGTTGCTGCCATTTATTTTGATCATGGGTTTTTTCTTTTGGATGCAAAAGCGTGCAATGGGTCAAGCCGGCAGCATCATGTCAATTGGTCGCAGTCGCGCCAAGAATTACAATGCTGATAAACCTGCAACTACTTTCGCTGATGTCGCCGGTTATGACGGCGTAAAGCAAGAAATCAGAGAAGTCGTCGATTTCTTGAAGATGCCAGAAAGTTTCAAAGAGATCGGCGCACGCGTGCCCAAGGGTGTGCTCTTGGTCGGCCCTCCAGGCACTGGAAAGACACTTTTTGCACGGGCAGTTGCGGGCGAAGCTGGTGTCGATTTCTTGTCGGTCACCGGCTCTGACTTCATGGAGATGTTCGTCGGCGTCGGCGCGAGCCGAGTTCGTGATCTGTTTCAACAGGCACGAAAAATGGGCCGTGCGATCATCTTCGTCGACGAAATAGATTCAATCGGTCGCAAGCGCGGAGCCGGCCTGGGTGGCGGCCACGACGAGCGTGAACAAACACTCAATCAGTTGCTCGCTGAAATGGATGGCTTTGAAACCACCGAAGGCGTCATCGTGATGGCGGCAACAAACCGCCCAGACATTTTGGATGCGGCGTTGTTGCGACCAGGTCGCTTTGACCGCCAGGTGATCATGCCGTTGCCAGAGTGCGAAGAGCGTCTCGCAATTCTCACCGTGCACTCAAAAGGCAAGCGAATGGGCACGGATATCGTGCTCGACACAATGGCCAAGGCGACGCCTGGCATGAGTGGTGCCGATCTGGCAAACCTGGTCAATGAAGCAGCATTGCTTGCCGTTCGTCGAGGCTCGAAAGTCATCGAACACATTGACTTTGAAAACGCCCGCGATCGAGTGATCATGGGCGCGCGTCGTGAAAGCCTGATTCTTAACGCCGAAGAAAAGCGCGCCACCGCATACCACGAGGGTGGACACGCGGTTTTGGCGACGGTACTTCCCCACAGTGATCCGTTGCATAAAGTGACGATCTTGCCCCGCGGCATGGCACTCGGTGTGACTTGGACACTTCCCGAAGAACGCCACACATATTCGCGCGACTATTTCAAGGACATGATATGTAAAGCCATGGGTGGCAGAGTCGCAGAGATGATCGTTTTCGGTCATTTAAATAGTGGTGCGGCCAACGATCTCGAACAGGCAACCTCAATCGCACGTCGCATGGTGCGCGAATGGGGCATGAGCGACGCCGTCGGGCCAATGGCTTGGAGTTCGCAACAGCAAGTGTTTCTCGGTGAAGACTTGATGACGAACGGACGCGAATATTCGGATGAAACCGCGCGAATGATCGACTCAGAAATTGGTTTGATTTTGCGTGATCAAGAATCTCGCGCCAAATTGCTGCTCGAAAAAAATCGTGCCGGTCTAGATCTGGTCGCCCAAGCATTGCTCGAACAAGAAACTATTGACGGGGCTACCGTCGCTCGCCTGGTTCAAGAAGGTCTGGGCCGACCTCAAATTGTCGAGCCTTCGCCTGGCGCACCCCGAAAAACCAGCGAATCGACCGACAACTAATTTGTTCGGTGGTCATGCTTCGCATCGCCACACGACGGCACATCACTCAAGATTTGCGGATCGCGACACTTGGCTAATGCTGCCCAAAGATCGGTTGCCGTAATTGGGCCAACTGTTGCAAACCTGACGACACCGTTCTTGTCGGCGATCACCAGAGTCGGCACCGAATCAATTTGATATCGCTTGTGCAAATCGCGCATCTCGGTGAAGTCAATTATCTGCACCGAGACTTCCTTGCTTTCAAGAACTGAGGCTTTAGTCGCGACATCACGACACGCATCACAAGTCGATGAAGTGAAGACTGCAACGAGCCAATTTTTCTGCGAGTCGTCGAAATCTCCTCGGCTGAGTTGATGCGGCACAGCATCACGAATCTGCGCTGGCGCATCGGGCTTGCGCTTGCGCAATGAGTAGCCCAACCCCGCGGCCAATAGCAACACAATCGCGGCAAAGGTCGACTTCATTGTTTGTTGTCTTGCCCGCTGATGCCACTTGATCGATACGGCAAACCAAGCACGCTTGAAACGCCAACTAGGTCGTGGCCACGTGTTACTTCTCGTTGCACTACTACTTCAGTATCAGACTCGAGTACAAGTTGTAATCCAGTTGCAGTCGCTGGAATTTTGACCTCAACTACGCCGGCAGCACCCAGTTCAATTTGCTCAAGCCCCTCGATTGCGACCAAACCCGCCGGGCCAATTGTTGAAAAGCGAAGTTTTGCGTTCAGCGAAGTTGTATTTGCAACGACCAGCGAGCCACCCACAGGCGGGACCCCACTGGGGATAGTCCATGTTTTTGATGGAGCACCAAAAGGAGCCCCAAGGGTGACTGTCGTGCCAGTTTTCTTTTCAACCTTGCGAGACAATACCTGTTCCACGACGATGTACTCAAGCGAGTCGTCTTGGGTGCCCGTCACAAAATCATCGGTGATGCTAGAAACAAAAATCCCGTATCGCCCGTCGGTAATCGCGGGCAGAGTTGATGTGGCAAGCGTGGTAACTCGACCAGCCGGAATCGTCAAAACAAGCGGCTCCCGAAAAATCTCTTCGCCGACACCCGTTAAAAATGCGATGCTCACCGACTTGTCTTGGTCTGTTGGGTTGAGCACGACGAGTTGTTCATCGGTATCCAGATTCTTTTGCCCGCCAGCAAACCACCACTGCCGACTCGCCGATGGCGCTCCTAAAGCACTCGTGTAACCAAGTCGACCACGACCGAGAAAATGTTGAAGTTTGCCAGCGACCAAACGTCCGGTGGTGGCCCGAATTATCACCGCCAAAACAGCTTCGTTACGTGCACCTTGCTCATCCATTGCAAGCGAATAAACGCTTTTGGGTTCGATGATCAGACCTTTTAATGCTGCAGGTTCGCGTTTGCCTTCGGCCGTGACAAAACTGATATCCACGACGGTCGCATCAGGAAATGGATTCGTCAGCAAAATGTTGAACAAACTCTCCGCACCGGTGAATCCATCTGCGAAAAACCAACTATCAGACGGCTTGTTGGCACAGAGAGCAACCGAGTCACCAGCAGGATGAATAATTCTTTGTTCAACCGCGGCAAATCCACTATCAAGTTCAACAATTGCACTGACAAATTTGCTTCGTCGTCCACCTTTGGCATCAAAAATGTTTTGTGAAAAGGGTTGAATGACTAGCGTCGCCGAGACCGCAGGCCCATCACTCGACAAGAAAGTGATCTTGCCTGTAATCGGAACTTCGGCCGAATTAGCAACAACAATTTCGCCAGAAACCGATTTGTCCAAACCAGGAACGCCGGGGCAAAACCATGACGAAGACGAGCGGCTGCCACCAAGGATCTCGGGCATCGAGGATGCAAGCAGAGAGTCGTCGTTGACTTGTCCAAAATCGGCGGTGGAGTCGTCTTGTTCAATTTGATTCACGAAAATAGTCGCGGTCAAAGCCGCAGTCACTATAGAAATTGCCAAGAAAAATCGTCCGTCGAATTTTTTCATCGGCGAGCCCAAGCTATTTTTTCGCATTCTGTGATGCGCCATGAATCATGGTTATCCGCTGATCATCTATCTTTTGAATTCGACCTCTGAATCGCGAAAAATTCGCAGCCAAAACCAAAAGAACGAGCCAACCTGCGGCTTGAAGAGCCAAATAGATGTATCGCAAAGCAGATGTCTCATAACTGACTTGCACCACCCCGGCAATCGGCGCGTCAAAAGCAGTTGACGCGCCAAATGCGACACGAGGTGAGATTTGAGCACCATCAATCGTCAGATGCCAACGCGAATCAAACGGAACAGCAACATGCACCGTGCCACCCGAGAAACGAGTCTTGACTTTTTTTTCTGCTATGGAGTTTTCATCGACAAGCAATGCGCTTGTTGATTTAAGATCTTGACTAATCAGCGACAGGTCACTCACCTGCTCACTAGCGACTGAAGTCTCTTGATCCAAGACGCCAATGATCGGCAACCAAGAGATATTTTCAAAAATTACAAGGTCACGGGCAAAGTAGGTTCGACGCAGGTCTAATTGATTTGAAAGCGACTCGACCAACTCTTTTGCGACGGCCGATGGGTCTTGACCCAACGGCACAACCAAGTAACGAATTGCCAGCGGTGAAACCAAACGACCAACACGAATCGT
>CAMDEC010000018.1 GCA_945893395.1 Bifidobacterium breve | reverse complement strand
AAACTTTTATCGCCTTGAAAGATGACCAGTCTTGCCCTGTGTCGTATCACGGCGTCGCCCTGTATCCGCGAGTGACTTCGTCGTTTTTTGAGTCGCTATTTAATCGGCGAGTCGATGTTGAGGTGGGTCGCATTGATCTACCAGTTGTCGCATCTGGCCCAGCCATTCGCGCTTGCCCCGAACGCTAATTCGGCGCAAGAAGTAGCACCCGTAAATACGGCGCGTTTTGTTGGGCAATCTCGGCAACAATGAAAGGGTGGCAGATCCGATCGTTTATGTTGGGCAACGCATCGCGGCAGCCTTTGCCAAGGTTGGCGGGGCGGCGGCAGTTGGCATTGACACGGCGGTGCGGGCAAGCGATCGCGCCGATGCCCAAGTAAACGGTTCGCTGGCTCTTGCCAAGGCGATGGGGTTGAAGCCACACGAAGTGGCGACCAAGGTGCTTGAAGTTGCCGATCTCAAAGATATTTGCAGTGACGCCCAAGTGGCGGGGCCGGGGTTCATTAATTTAACTTTCAACAACCAGTTTCTTGCGCGCGAATTGATGTCATCGAGCGCGAGCGACAAACTCGGCGTGCGCGACGCGACTAAGCCGTGCAATGTCGTGATTGATTATTCGGCACCCAATGTGGCCAAAGAGATGCATGTTGGGCATTTGCGATCGACGGTGATCGGTGACGCGCTCGTGCGGATGTTGATGTTTGTCGGCAACACGGTTGTGCGCGAAAACCATGTTGGCGACTGGGGGACACCGTTCGGCATGTTGATCGAGCATCTGGTCGACTCAGGTGAGACACACGCGGCTAATGAACTTTCTGTAGGTGACTTAGATTCGTTTTATCGCAGTGCACGAAAGAAGTTCGACGAGTCAGAACCGTTTCAAGCGCGGGCGCGGGCGAGAGTCGTGTTGTTACAAAGCGGCGACGCCGAAACGCTGCGACTTTGGAAACTTCTTGTAGCCGAGAGCACCAGATATTTTCAGATGATTTATCGCACGCTTGGTGTGCTACTCGAAGACACTGACATCATGGGTGAAAGTGCGTATAACGCATTGTTGCCTCAAGTTGTCGAGCGGCTGGGTAAATTGAAAATGTTGACGACAAGCGATGGGGCCGAAGTCGTGTTTGCCGAAGGTTTCGTGAATCGCGAGAATCAACCGCTGCCGCTAATTATCCGTAAAACTGACGGAGGATACAACTATGCGACCAGCGATTTGGCGTGCGTGATCGATCGCGTCGAAAGACTGAAGGCAGATTTATTGCTGTATGTCGTCGGGGCACCACAGGCGCAACATCTGCAGATGGTCGCTGCAGTGGCCAAACAAGCCGGCTGGTTGCAGGCGCCGCGAGAGATGGTGCATGTTTCGTTTGGCAATGTCTTGGGCGCCGATAAAAAAATGTTGAAGACACGAAGTGGCGACACCGTGAAACTTGATGCGCTGTTGACCGAGGCCGTCGAACGAGCGGCAGCAGCGGTTAGTGAAAAAAACCCAGAGTTGTCGGATGCGGCCAAAGCAAATATCGCCCGCATCGTCGGCCTTGGTGCCGTGAAGTACGCAGATCTTTCGACTGATCGAATCAAGGACTACACATTTGATTGGGATCGAATGCTGTCGTTTGACGGCAACACGGCGCCGTACTTGCAATATGCGCACGCGCGAATTTGCAGTATTTTTCGTCGCGCCAACATCGAGCGTGCAAGTGTGCGAAATTTTTCGCCGACGATTGCGCACGCAGCCGAGCGCGATTTGGCGATGCGGGTATTGCAGTTCGACTCGGCGTTGTGGGACACGATCGACAAATACAGCCCGCATCGGTTGTGCACATATCTTTACGACTTGGCGGCGAGTTTCTCGTCGTTTTATGAGCAGTGCCCAGTGCTGAAAGCAGATACCGAAACTGAGCGCAACAGTCGGTTGATGCTTTGTGATCTGACGGCTCGCGTGATGCAGACGGGTCTTGGCGTATTGGGCATTGAAGCGCCGGAGCAGATGTGAGTCGCGTCGCCAAACATTTGTTACCCGATTCGGCTACAACGAACGCTCGTGGTCATCTTGAAATCGGCGGCTGTGACTTAGTCGCGATTGCCGACAAGCATGGCACGCCGACATTTGTGTATGACGAGGCCCACTTGCGTGCGCGTTGCCAAGAGGCTGTTCGCGCCTTTGGAAAGCAGCGAGTGGTCTATGCGACCAAAGCGTTTTTGTGTGGGGCGATGGCGCGCTTGGCCCACGAAGAAGGTTTGTTGCTAGATGTCGCCACGGGTGGCGAATTATTTGTCGCGCTTAATGCTGGTGTGCCGGGTTCAGCGTGTGTTCTGCATGGCAACAACAAGTCGACTGACGAATTGAAAATGGCGCTTGATGCCGGTGTGCAGCACATCGTTGTCGACAATTTTGATGAACTAGATCGGCTCGATGCTTTGCACGCGAGCGGTGCAAAGGGCGCGAAGCGCGCACGGATTCAATTGCGAATTACGCCTGGTGTGGCGGTGCATACGCACGAATTTGTGTCGACGGGTCAGGATGATTCGAAATTTGGTTTTAATCTACGCAATGGCGATGCCCAGCGCGCTGTCGATCGCGTGAGATCATCGGCGAGCGTCGAATTTGTGGGCATTCATTGTCATATCGGATCAAATGTGTTTGCTGCAGAAAACTTTGCGCAGGCGGCACAGATCATGGTTGATTTTGCCAATCAACTCGAGGTTGAAGAACTGACTTTGGGTGGTGGACTCGGTGTGGCATATATCGAAACTGAACATGCGCCGACGATCACGCAATGGGCGCAGTCGTTGGCCGTGGCGACGGCGAAGTTAAGCAAGCCGACGAAAGTTTTTGTCGAGCCAGGTCGGGCGATTGTGGCGAGTGCGGCAGTGACGCTGTATCGAATTGGTTCGATCAAACATTTGCCTGAAATTCGCACTTATGTCGCAGTCGACGGTGGCATGAGCGACAACCCACGACCAGTTTTGTACGACTCTGGATACGAAGCATTTTTGCCGGCGCGCGTCGATGCAGATCGCAGCGAGCACGCACGAGTTGTTGGCAAACATTGTGAGAGCGGTGATGTACTGATCAACGATGCGATGCTGCCGAGTGGTTATGCAGTTGGTGATGTGTTGGCGACACCAGTAACCGGCGCTTACGGTCACAGCATGGGGTCGAACTACAACAAAGTTACGCGTCCACCCGTTGTGTTTGTGCGCGATGGGATTGCAAGAGTTGTCGTGCGACGCGAAACATTTGCTGATCTCGTTGATCTCGACATCGCAGATAGCGTATAAACATGGTTTCAAAATCCAACGCACAGCTTGTTCGGCTTGGTGTGCTTGGTCACGGTGTAGTTGGCTCGGCGTTCGTCAAACTCGTGACGAAACAAGCAGAACAGATTTTGGCGCGCAGTGACGTGCGACTTGAGGTGACGAAAGTTTGCGTGCGCGACATGACCAAAAAGCACAATTTGCCAAAGGGCGCAGTGTTGGTTGGCGACCCCCATGCCGTTGTGCAGGCCGACGATGTCGATTTGGTCGTCGAATTGATGGGTGGCATCGAACCAGCGTTGAAGTTAATTTCTGAATCTTTGGGCAAGCGCAAGCCGGTTGTAACGGCGAACAAAGCGTTGTTGGCGAAGCATGGCGCCGAACTTTTTGCAGCAGCTGATGCAGCATCAACCGATTTGTTGTTTGAAGCTGCAGTTTGCGGTGGCATTCCGTTGATTCGGCCGCTGCGCGAAAGTTTGCGAGGCGAACCGATTTTGCGGGTGATGGGCATTGTCAACGGCACGACGAATTTCATTTTGACCAAAATGAGCGAAGTCGGTGCCGATTATTCGGTGGCACTTGCGGAGGCGCAGCAACTTGGTTTTGCTGAAGCCGATCCAACTGCCGATGTTGAAGGCCATGACGCGGCTGCCAAAATTGCAATTATCGCCAGCATCGCGTTTGGCACAACAGTGCGCGCCGAAGATGTCTTTGTCGAGGGCATCAGCAAACTGACCGCCGCCGACATAACTATTGCTCACAAGTTTGGTTATGCAGTGAAATTGCTCGGTGTCGCCGAACTTGATGCTGCAACATCGATGGTCTCGGTTCGCGTGCACCCGGCGCTCGTGGCGTTGAATAATCCGCTTGCAGCAGTGCGTGAAAGTTTTAACGCTGTTTTGGTTGACGGCGAGTCTTCAGGTTCGTTGATGTTTTATGGACGAGGCGCCGGTGGCGAGCCAACCGCATCGGCAGTGCTTGGTGATGTGATTGATGCGGCGATTAATTTGCGCAAGGGCACGCACGCGCTGCTTGGTGCATTCAAAACAACGAAGTTGAAAGAGATGAGCGCGGTTAATTGCGAATATATGATCGGACTCGAAGTGACCGACAAGCCGGGTGTGTTGCATGCCGTGACCGGCGTGTTTGCGCGCAACGGCGTAAGCATTCGTGCTGCCGAGCAAGACGGCATCGGCGAAGATGCGCGATTGGTGTTTTTGACCCATGATGCAAATGAGGCGGCGGTGCAAAATTGTTTGAGCGAGTTCAAATCGCAGGACGTCGTGAAGCATGTGGGTGCGTTGTTGCGCGTTGTTGCTAATTCGTAACGATGCAATATATTTCGACACGAGGTCAAGCAGCGAAGATTGGTTTTTGTGACGTGTTGCTTGCCGGCTTGGCACGCGATGGTGGGCTGTATGTGCCCGAGACTTGGCCAACACTTGATAGGACGCCAAATACCAATTATGCGAACCGTGCGGCGGGCATTATGGCGCCGTTCGTCGGCGATGAAATTGATCGCGAGGTTTTTGAGCAACTTTGTCTGGACGCCTATTCGACATTTCGTCACCCCGAGGTGGCGCCATTAGTTGAGATCGGACCAAACGAATATTTACTTGAGCTATTTCACGGCCCGACATTGGCGTTCAAGGATGTGGCGCTGCAACTTGTTGGCAAGTTGTTTGACCATGTTCTGACGCAACGCAACGAACGCGTGATGATTGTCGGTGCGACCAGTGGCGATACGGGTGGCGCGGCGTTTGACGGTCTGGCTTCGTGTCGCAACGTCAATCTTGTGATGCTGTACCCGAACAATCGTGTCAGTGATGTGCAACGCCGACAGATGACGACAGTTATGTCACCGAATGTTCATGCCGTTGCAATTGACGGCACATTTGATGACTGCCAAGATTTGGTCAAGGCGATGTTCAACGACCAGAAGTTTCGCGACGCCAATCAACTTTCGGCAGTGAATTCGATCAACTGGGTGCGGGTGATGGCGCAAGTTGTTTATTACATCATCGCCACCGAGAAACTTGGGCGTTCGGCCGTGTTCAGCGTGCCGACAGGAAATTTCGGCAATGTTTTGGCAGGCTGGATTGCCAAGCAGATGGGTGCATCAATCGACGGTTTCGTCGTCGCCTCTAATACGAACGACATTTTGACTCGGTTTTTTGAGTCGAAGAAAATGATCGCCAATGAGGTAGTGCCGACTCTGAGCCCGAGCATGGATATTCAGGTGTCGTCGAATTTTGAGCGACTGCTTTTTGAAATGAACAACCGCGACGGTCTAGCGACTGCAAAGCAACTGACCGATTTTCGCACGACCAGCAACCTGGATGTTGCTGAAAGTGTTCATCAGCAGTGGATTTCAGGGGTGTTCGTTGGTCGACGCTGTAGCGACGAACAAACTTTGACCATGATGGAAGATGTGTATAAGCAGTCAGGGATGTTAATTGATCCACATACGGCGGTGGGGCTGTCGGCGGCGCGTCAAAGTGCGGGCGTTGATTATCCAAAGAACATGCCGATGATTACGCTGGCGACTGCTCACCCCGCGAAGTTTCCAGATGCGGTATGGCGGGCGACCGGGCAGACGCCGCAGATGCCAGAGCATCTGGCCGATTTGATGACTCGGCCCGAGCGAAGTGTTTCTGTGGCCAACGATTTGCAGGCGGTGCAGGCGTTTGTTGCCGGTTGTCGCAAGTAAGGCGATTGTTGTCATTGAGTTGATATTCGGCTAGTCTTGTCTTGCTCGGAATCCCGAGTGAGTCGCCGCCAATTCGTGGCAGACGCATTTCAACGCAATCTGAATTGTGCTCCTGCATATTGAGTTTTAGCGGCAAGTTGGGTAACAAAAAATTCTGTTGCCCTGAAAGAAGGCATTGTGGCTAGTGAAGCCCTTGGACAATCGGCACTTGAAGCAAAAGATCGTGAGCAGCTTGTTGCGATCGCAAAGGCGCTCGGCGTGAAGTCGGCGGCGCGTGCGAAAAAAGAAGAGATTATTGATTTGATACTTGAACAGACTGCGCCCGCTAAGCCAGTTGCGCCAGCCAAGCCGGCTGTGGCGAGTGCCAAGAAGTCAGATGGCCCGGCGCTGGGTGCAGACGGGCAGCCACTCGCCGAGTGGGAAATTGAACTCGCCGAGCACGAAGGCACGCCGATTGCGCCTGATGCGCGCAGAGTCAGCGACCAAAATGATTCTCGAGCGAATGATCGTAACGATCGCGGTCCGCGCAACGACCGCAACGACCGCAACGACCGTAACGACCGCAATGACCGCAATGACCGCAATGACCGCAATGACCGCAATGATCGCGGTCCACGCAACGATCGCAACGATCGCAATTTTCAGCGCAACTACAACGACCAAGATGGTGGCGGTCGCAACCGCAACCGTCGACGCCGTCGCGGACCTGGTGGTTTTAGGAATTCACGTGATGATGGACCGCAAGGCGACGACCGGTACGAATCAAATGAAGTGCAAGAGTCGAACGAGCCGATTAGCAATGATCCAGTAGAAGTCGCGGGCTATTTAGATTTGCGTGACGAGGGCTACGGCTTCTTGCGTGTGAACGGTTACTTGGCTTCGTCGGGCGATGCATATGTTTCGGTTCGCTTGACTCGCCAATTTAATTTGCGCAAAGGCGACCATGTAACCGGAATGTGCCGTCCTGCCGGGCGAAACGAGAAGAACCCAGGCATGATCGACATTCGCACGATCAATGGTGTTGATGCGGACAAGATGAAAGCACGGCCGAAGTTCGAAGATCTCACACCTTTGTTTCCTGATGAGAAGTTAGAACTTTCAACTGCCAGTGATCCGACCAACATGACGGCGCGAATCATTGACTTGATTTCACCGATCGGCAAAGGTCAGCGTGGCATCATCGTGTCTCCGCCGAAAGCCGGTAAGACCACGGTGATGAAGACGATCGCAACTTCAATCGAAAAGAATCACCCAGAAGTGAAACTGATCGTGTTGTTGATCGACGAGCGACCTGAAGAAGTTACCGACATGCGACGCACCGTGAAGGGCGAAGTAGTTTCATCAACTTTTGATCGACCTTCCGAAGAGCACACACATGTTGCCGAATTGGTGATCGAAAAAGCGAAGCGCATGGTCGAGATGGGTGAAGATGTCGTGATAATTCTCGACGGAATCACTCGTTTGTCGCGCGCCTACAACCTTGCAGCGCCGACGACCGGTCGTGTGATGTCAGGTGGTATCGATGCCGGCGCGCTGTATCCACCAAAGAAATTTTTTGGTGCGGCGCGCAACATTGAAGAGGGTGGCAGTTTGACAATTTTGGCGACTGCGCTTGTTGAGACAAACAGCCGCATGGACGACGCGATTTTCGAAGAGTTCAAGGGAACAGGCAACATGGAGTTGCGCCTGGATCGCAAACTTGCCGAGCGACGTGTTTATCCGGCGATCGACGTCGACGCATCGAGTACGCGCCATGAAGAATTGTTGTTCAATCGCCAGCAGTTGCAGATGGTCTGGAAGTTGCGTCGCGTGTTGAGTGGTCTTGCCGCCGAAGGTAGTGCCGCGCCGGGGCTTGAGTTGTTGATTGATCGTTTGAAGACGTTCAAAAACAACGACGAGTTCCTCGCCGAAATCGCCAAACAACCGACGTCTTAAGTTTCGTCGCGTCATGGCGAGTAACACTGGTAATTCGTCTAATTCATCTCATTCGTCTCATTTTGTGCGTGTGGCGGGTGTGCGCCTGCGAGCACTTGTTGGTGCTCGACGTGCAAGTGTCGACTCTGAGACGACCGAGTTCGGGGCGGCAGTTGGCCTAGTTGCTGACGGCACGGCGTGGGTGCTCGTAACCGCGCGTCATCAGCGCAGCCTTGGTCCGGCGTTGATCTGGGCTTTGCGCAACGGTGCCACTGCACTGAAACTTTTTACGGATGAAAATGCCGGCGATTTGGCACGCATCGCGACCCATTTTGATTTTGCAATCGAAGTTTTTGCCGTTGACGCGTCAGGTACGGCGCAACTTGCGATGCCGACACAGGTCGAAAAACTTGAAGTGGGTATCGCCGATGAAATGTTTGCTGAATTCATTAAGTCGGCTGGCGCCGAGGTTGTGCGTGAACACGGTGTCGTAGTTGGTGAAGTTTGTGGGCTTGAAGTGTGTCGAGTCGTTCATATTGAGGGTAAGAGCCAATTAGAGATCGGCGTGGGTGCGCATGATCGCGAGACTTTTAAACTGTTGCACGGCCAAACTGTGACGACCGAGAGTTTGCGCAAAGTGATTGCCGAGGTTGCGGCGCGTCGTGTTGCGGGGGCGGGGGTTCATCCATTAAATCAGTTGGCGCGCGAACGAATGTTGCGTGATTATGTTTGTCGGTCGCCACAACTCGTGGGCGCCGAGTTTCTGCAACCTGCGCAACCGCCGTTGCCGCGTGCGAATTTGAAAGACACGGTGCCATGTTGTGCAGTCGGTGTGTCGACGACTGGCGAAAAGATAGTCGTGATTTTTAGCGTGGGTGTTGACCCAGATGTAGTTTCGTTTGGTGCTGATGCGCGGGGGCAAATAAACAGCGCGGCTGAGTTGATTTTTGCAATGCCAACGCGCGACATTGTGCCTGCAATCGAGCGGGTTGCACAGTTGATGCGACGACCAGCACGATTTGTTGGCGTTGATGTATTGATCGCACCAGCGCGACATCAACTTTGATGCCATAGTCTGATCACCGTGCTTCAACGACTCGAAAGTATTGAGAGAGATTTCTTGGATCTTGAGTCGAGTATGGCTACGCCTGAAGTTCTTCAAGACCAAAACAAATTGCGTGAGGTGTCGCGAAAATATAAACAGATGACACCACTTGTCGAGTGCATCCGCAAATATCGAACTGCGACGGGCAATGCTGACGCTGCGCGCGAATTAATCGCTGATGCCAGTGGTGCCGAGCGCGATCAATTGCAAACCGAGTTGAGTTCTGCAACGGCGACGATTGCAAAACTTGAAGACGAGTTGAAGGTTTTATTGTTGCCGCCTGACCTGAACGCGGGCAAGAACATCATTATTGAAATTCGTGGTGCTGAAGGTGGCGAAGAAGCCAACTTGTTTGCCAGCGATTTGTTCGACATGTACAAGGCGTATGCCGCGCGCAACAACTGGAGCGTCGAGGTTTTGTCACTGGATCTTTCGCCAAAAGGTGGCATCAATCAGGTCGTGATGATTTTCAAGGGCGAGACCGCGTGGACGCGAATGCGATTCGAGGGCGGGCCGCATCGTGTGCAACGAGTGCCAGCGACTGAAAATCAAGGGCGAATTCACACCAGTTCGGCAACGGTCATGGTTTTGCCTGAGGCCGAAGAAGTCGAATTGCACATCGACGAAAAGGATTTGCAGATCGATGTATATCGAGCCAGTGGCCCTGGCGGTCAAGGTGTCAACACGACCGACTCTGCGGTGCGAATTACGCATCGACCAAGCGGTGTTGTCGTGGCGATGCAGGATGAGCGCAGTCAGTTGCAAAATCGTTTGCGCGCGATGCAAGTTTTGCGGGCGCGGTTGCTTAAGCGACAAGAAGAAGAACTGCAGGCGCGAGCGTCGGCAGAACGCAAGGCGCAGGTTGGTGGCGGTGGACGTGGCGAAAAAATTCGCACTTACAACTTTAAAGACAGCCGCGTGACCGATCACCGAATTGGGTTCACTTTGCATCAACTGCAAGAAGTATTGGCGGGCAACCTAGATCCAGTTATTGATGCGCTGACACTCGAGTATCAGACTGAGCAATTGGCTGACACTGGCGAGAAATAATCTCATCGTGGTTAACGACGAGACAATCACTTGGGGAGAGTTGCTAAGAGTTAGCGCCGTTGAGTTAGGCAGCGAGCAAGAAGCTCGTTGGCTAAGTGAACACGCCAGCGGATTAGATCGCGTCGAATTTGATGCTGTGATTAATGAAATCGTCAGTGAGCGTTGCGGAGTTGTGTTACGAGCGATGATCGTGCGTCGCTTGACTGGAGAGCCGTTGCAATATGTGATGAAAAGATGGGCGTTTCGACATTTAGATATCTTGGTTGACAATCGTGTGTTGATTCCGCGACCGGAGACAGAAGTTGTTGTGCAAGCGGCACTTGATTTAGCGCATGAAATGATTGGCAAGACAAAATCAAAGTTACGAGTTGCTGATTTGGGCACTGGTAGCGGAGCGATCGGCTTGTCGTTGGCAAGTGAATTGCCTCGCGGAACTACCGAAGTTTGGCTGACTGATTTGTCGGCTGATGCACTTGAAGTTACGCGCGCCAACCTAGCGGGCTTGGGTTTGATTGATGGTGATGTGCGAATTGCACAAGGCAGTTGGTTTGCCGCATTGCCGAGCAAACTCAAAAACAGTTTTGATTTGATTGTCAGCAACCCGCCGTATATCGCCGTGTACGACCCGAGTGTCGAGGCGAGTGTGCGCAATTATGAGCCCCACTTGGCGTTGTTCGCCGGCTCGGACGGACTTGACGCTTGTCGTGAAATTATTTCGCATGCCGGTGAGTGGCTCGCAAAAGACGGCTGGCTAGTGCTTGAAATAGGTCATCAACAGGGTGACGCAGTGCGAGAATTGCTGGCACAAAATAGTTTTAAGCAGATTGAGATTCGCCAAGATCTCGCTGGTCGCGACCGCATCGCTGTCGCAAAAATCTAAATCAGCAGGTTGCCGGTTGGGTCGAGGGTTACTTGTTGGCCGACCCATTCGCCAGAGCAAAGTGCAGTCGTGACACTTGGGTCAGTTGAAGTTGCCCAAGCACGACGCGAATCTTTGAGCAGCGTTGCTGCGATCGCGGTTTCGGGTTGACCGTCGCGGTCGTGCATCACTGTGAATGCTTCGATTGTGGCTTCGCCTGCACTTGACGATGCGGCTTCGACTGGTGGTGCGAGTTCGCGCTTGGCAAGTACGTCGATTTTGGTCTGGGGCGAGCCGTGACGAAAGCCATTTTTTGATGGCGCTGCCGAGTAAATACCAAAAGAATGTTTGGTGGCATAACCACCGTTGGCCCAGATGAAACCGTCAGTCGATGAGTTGTTGGCTTGGCGAAGTTTGATCATCATCGTGGCGATGGCGTGCATCACATAGTTGTTCCATGGTCCGCCAGCAAAAGACAAACCGCCAGTGACCGTGAGTTGCTGATTGAGCGAGAGGCCGAGTGATTGTGCGCCGAGTTGCACGGCCGATGGAAAGCATGAATACAAATCGATCAGCGACATGTCTTGTAGCGGTTTGCTGGCGAGTTCGCAGACCATCTCGCCGCCAAGTTTGATTGCCGGTGTGTCGGCGAACGAAAATCGGTTTGAGATGTAGTAATGCTCGTGGCAGTCGGTGCCCGCAATTGGGAATATCCATTTGTCGCGGGGAATGCCGAGTTGAGTCGCCTTTGCGACCGAACAGATGATTAGCGCCGCCGCCATGTCGACCTGGTTGTTTGAGTTCATCACTTTGCGATAGGGCAGACCGATCATGCGGTTGCTTGGTGTGACCGTACGAACTTGTTCGGGGGTTAGCGTTGTTCTGCTCCAGGCGAAGTCGTTTGTTGCGGCGATATTGCTGAAGCGTGACCACAACTCGGTGATCCTCTGGTCGTGTTCGTTGATGTTTCGTTTTGCTGCTGTGCGAAGCGCTGACTCGAACATCGGATAAATCTGCACGGGAAAAATAATTTTGCGAGCGATTTCTTCGGCACTGCTCATCGCCGAATCATCGATGATATTTTTCGCAGTTGGCGTATCTGCGTGAGATTCTGACCAGTTGAGAGTAGCGTTTTCGCGATGTGCACGGGCACGAGAGTTTGATGCTTCGCCGCCAGCGACGATCGCGATGTCTAGTTCGCCGCGTTGGATTTCGAGCGCGAGTTTGTTGATCAGCAACTGCGGCATGTTGCCACCGTGCGGCGTTATGCCGTACGCGCGCGTTTTGATCCCCAAAAGAGAGGCGACAGTGAATGCTGGGTTGGCATATTTCCAAGAAAGCAGGCGAACAATGTGTAACGCGTCAATTTCAGGAAGCGCATCCAGGCTGGCGTCGGTTGTGGCCTGGCGAATTGCTTCGGCGATCAGCAATGCTGGCTCGCGAGCATCGGTCAAACTCGTGATGTGATTGACGATCTGGCCCTGTCCAACAAGCACTGGCGTGCGCGGGTCAATCGACATCACTCAACACATTACTTATATACACTTTCAGCGATGAGGAAGATTGCGATTGGTGCTGATCATGCGGGGTTTGAGCTCAAGCAGCACTTGATTAAGTATCTTTCGAGCAAGGGATTGCAGGTTGCTAACCACGGCACTGATTCGACCGAGAGCGTCGACTACCCGGAGATTTGTGCGAATGTGGCACGGGCTGTGCGCGACGGCAAAGCCGATTTTGGCATTGTGCTGGGCGGTAGTGGTCAGGGCGAACAGATCGCGGCGAACAAAATTAACGGGGTGCGCGCGGCATTGTGCAACGATTTGTATCTCGCAGAAATGGCACGATCGCACAATAACGCCAATGTGCTGTCGATGGGTGGCAGAGTTGTATCGACTCTGCAAGCCGAGCAGATCGTTGATAAGTTTCTCAGCACAGAATTCGAAGGCGAAAGACACGAGCGCCGAGTTGTGCAAATCAGCGAAATTGAGAAATCAGAATCTAATTTAAATAGGGAGAGTAAATAGTGCCTTGGCCATCTGAGACGAATCACGACACAGCAATTTTTGATCTGCTTGAAGCCGAGCGAACACGACAGGCGACTGGTTTGCAGTTGATTGCCAGTGAGAACTTTGCATCGCCAGATGTGATGGCGGCGACTGGCTCGGTATTGACGAATAAATATAGCGAGGGTTACCCGAGCAAGCGCTATTACGGTGGTAATGCAGTTGTCGACGATATTGAAGCGTTGGCAATCGAGCGAGTAAAAAAATTGTTCGGCGCCGACCACGCCAATGTGCAGCCACATTCGGGGGCAAGCGCAAACATGGCCGTTTATTTAGGACTGTTAAACCCGGGCGACACGGTGCTGGGATTGAGTCTTGACCACGGTGGTCACTTGACGCACGGTTCGCCCGTGAACGCCAGCGGTATTTTGTATAAGTTCCACTCATTCAAAGTTGGCGCGACTGATGAGCGCTTAAATTTTGATGAAATTCGAGAGTTGGCGATCGCCCACAAACCGAAATTAATCGTCGCCGGAACAACTAGTTATCCCCGACGGCTAGAGCCAGAACCCTTCAAAAAAATCGCCGACGAAGTTGGTGCGATGATGATGTTTGACATCGCGCACATCGCTGGACTTGTTGCTGGTGGTGCGCACCCGAACCCAGTGCCGTTTGCCGATGTAGTTACTTTTACGACGCATAAAACATTACGTGGGCCACGCGGCGGTTGTATTTTGTGTCGCAAAGAACTTGCGCCGGTGATCGATAAGGCGGTATTTCCGGGAAGCCAAGGCGGGCCGCTTGAGCATGCAATCGCAGCAAAAGCCGTTGCATTTCAGGAAGCGTTGCAGCCAAGTTTCAAAGAATATGCACACCAGATTGTTAAGAATGCTGCTGCGCTCGCGGCTGCACTTGCAAGTCATGGTTTCAGACTCGTTTCTGGCGGCACCGACATCCACATGATGGTCGTTGACCTGCAACCGTTCGATGCAGAATTGACGGGTAAAGAAGCACAAATCGTGCTCGACACCGCAGGCATCACGCTGAACAAGAACTCGATACCCAATGATCCACGCAGTCCGTTTGTTACTTCTGGTGTGCGCATCGGTACGCCGTCGGTAACGACGCAGGGCATGCGCGAAGCAGAGATGCCACTGATCGCCGAATATATAGTGACTACATTGCGCAATCGCAATGACACAGCAAAGGTCGCCGAGGTACGCGCCAAAGTTGCGCAGTTGTGCGCGAAGTTTCCGGTTTATGCAGATCTAAAGGCGAGATAAACCTCGTTAGATGAAAGATCTCTCCGGCTATTTGATTGTTGGCGGAGTTGCAGCAGTAGTAACGGCGATCATGACGCCGATTGTCGCGATATTTGCGCGCAAGTTCGGTTTTTTGGCGACCCCGGACGAACGGCGTAATCACCCCGAAGCGACACCGGATATTGGCGGCGTCGCTTTTTTTATTGCGCTTGTTGCGGCTATTTCTGTGGCCTGGCAGATGGACAGATTTGATCCGTTGTTTAAAAATAATTCAGAACTCGTTGGTGTGATTATTGCTGGACTAATCGTCTTCGTTTTGGGACTAATCGACGATATTCACGAAGTATCGGCGCCGATGAAAGTGACTGGCATCGTAGTCGCAGCCGGGGCGCTGATTTGGCAGGGCGTGACGATGATTTATTTTCGTGCGCCATTCGTTGATGTGTTCGTGTTGTCAAACGATTGGATTCCGTTGTTCACGGTGTTGTGGCTGCTCGGCATGACACAAGCAATCAATTTGATTGACGGCCTGGATGGTCTGGCAGCCGGCATCGTGGCGATTGCTTCGACGGCGTTTTTCATCTACAGCAGAGACATGGGCTTGAATGGATTGCTCAGTGAGCCGAACATCGGACCGCTCGTGGCGATAATCACCGTGGGCATTTGTGTCGGGTTTTTGCCATTCAATTTCAACCCGGCGAAAATATTCATGGGCGATAGCGGCGCGTTGTTGTTGGGTCTGCTTGTCGCGGTTTCGACCAGTGTGGTTGGCGGTCGAGCCAACCCTGAAACGAGCGTGAGCGGTCAGACTTATTTCTTTCTGGCGCCGTTGCTCATCCCAATTCTTGTATTAGGCGTACCTATTTTGGATGTGATTTTTGCCATCGTTCGACGCACGCGAAGTGGCGTGGGTTTTGCCACTGCTGATACTGGTCACTTGCATCATCAGTTGATCAAATTGGGACACGGACCGCGGCGTGCAGTGGTGATTATGTGGCTATGGACGGCGCTGTTGTCGGGCTGTGTTTTGTATCCCGCGCTTTATGACGGGCGGAAGAACCTATGGCCGTTTTTATTTGTGGCGCTCGCACTGGGTGGGTTTACGTTATTTCACGACAGGCTCACAAGGCACAAGTTCACGAAGTAGCCGGTTTGCGCCGTTTGCGAGTTTGCGTATAGTTTGTACTTCCGTTCACAAGCATCAGACAATCCGGTCTGAAGCAAATTAATTGAGGATCAACGTTGAAACTCTTGCCAACTCGTAAGCCAGTCGCGCGCACCGCAACTTCGTCTCACGATTCACTTGGAAGAGGCGTCGAGATTGCCGTTAGCGTCGGCGTGTTTTTTGTAATCGGTCTGTTGTTGGACAATGCATTTGAGACACAACCCGTCTTTATGATTTTATGCAGTCTGTTTTCTGTGCTCGGGAGTTTTGCTCGACTTTGGTTTGTCTATGACACAGATATGCAAACTCAAGAAGTTAAGCGTCGCGGTGTTGCGACACGGCATATGCACAACTCGGACCTTGTGGGCAAGCAGTAAAACATGTCGGCTCTAGACATAGACACGAAGATTTCAATTTTGTCGATGCGCGACACGGGGCCAGCCCCTGAAGCAGCGATTGTGCGCGACATCATCAAACACGGGTTGATTGCTGCACCAGTTTTGATTGCGGTCGGCGCGTCAATTTGGGGCGCAAACGGTGCGTACTCATCTGCGTATGCGTTGGCAATCGTGTTCGGAAATTTTAGTTTGGCGGCTGCACTGGTGGCTTACACGGCGCGAATTTCTTATGCATTAATGATGGCAGCGATGTTGTTTGGCTACTTGTTGCGTTTGGCGCTCGTAGCAGTGGCGGTGTTCGTCGTTCGCCAGAGTTCGTGGGTCGAATTGATACCACTTGGGTTGACGATAATTTTGGCTCATCTTGGTTTGTTGTTTTGGGAGTTGCGATATGTTTCTTTGTCGCTTGCGTACCCGGGCCTGAAGCCCAAAAAACAATCTAAAGAAAAATCAACACAACAATCTGAAAGTGCCGCAAGATGATTATCAACAGTATTTTGTCGTTCGAGTTTCCGCCGATCAACGAGTTGTTGCGCTGGCGCGATGTGGTACCGGGCTTAAACAAAGTCGGAATCATTGCAGTCGCTGCGGCACTCATCGGCACTCTGGTTTTTCTGTCTGCCGCGCGCAAAGACCCGAAGGTCGCACCGAAGGGCACGCGCAATTTGGCAGAAGTTAGTGTCGAATTTATCGAGAACAACATCATCATGCAGACGATGGGTCGTGATGGTTTGGGTTGGACACCGTTCTTGTTGACATTGTTCGTGTTCGTTTATCTGTGCAACGTGCCCGGCATCATTCCATTTATTCAGATGCCGGCAACTGCCCGCATGGCGATACCAATGTTCTTGGCGGTGCTCGTTTGGGTGATTTTCAACGTTCAGGGCATCAAGCATCAAGGTTTCTTCGGATATTTCAAGAGCGTGTTGTTTCCACCTGGGGTGCCCAAGGCGCTTTATATTCTTGTGACACCGATTGAATTCATTTCGACTTTGATTGTTCGCCCGTTCTCGCTTGCAGTGCGACTTTTCGCCAACATGTTGGCTGGCCACTTGCTGTTGGTGATTTTCGCCCTGCTCAGTGAGGCGCTGTTTCAGGCGCGCGACAAAATTTTGATTCCGATTGGTGTCTTGCCGTTCTTCATGTTGGTTTTCTTGACCGGATTCGAAGTGCTAGTTGCGTTCTTGCAGGCATATATTTTTACAATTCTCGCGGCGGTCTATATTGCCGGCGCGGTACATCCAGAGCATTAACTAATGAAGCAATAACAACCAGACAGGAGACACAAGAAAATGGAAGCACTATCAAAGATCGTCACGGCGGCTGCTGAAGCCGCTGCCGGCGACGAGAAGAACATTGCTGCCGCAGGTTCCGCAGGTTTTGCCTACGGTCTTGCTGCAATCGGACCAGGAATTGGCATCGGACTTATTTTCGGAAGCGCAATTGAAGCCATGGCTCGTCAGCCAGAGGCTGCAGGCATGGTGCGTACCACGATGTTTCTTGGTATCGCATTTACCGAGGCGCTTGCACTTATCGGTTTCGTTGTATTCATTCTTCTGAAGTACGCCTAAGAGACTTCATGCTCACGGCGTTCGTCGATGTCAACTCGTTTTCGCAGGTGCGCGTCTCTTTTGACGTCGTATCTGCCGAGACCGGAAGCGAAGAGGGTGCACCAGTAAGCGCTGGGCCGAACCCGATCGCGCCCGAAATTAAAGAGTTGGCATGGGGCGCTGGGTCGTTCATCGTGTTTCTGTTCTTGATGCGCTTGTTTCTTGTGCCAAAGGTGCGCAAGGGCATGGCGAGTCGATACGAATCGATCCAGGCAGATCATGAATACGCCTCGGCTACTCGTGATGGCGCAAAGCAAGATGTTGCTCGTTATGAGTCGGCAGTTGCCGAGATCAGAAGTGAGGCTGCTCGGCGGCTTGAGGCGGCTCGACTGACCCTTGACAAAGAGCGTTCGGCGAAGATCGCCGAAATCAACGAGCAAATTGCCGCACGTCGTGCGCAAGCCGAAACAGAAGTTGCTGCGGCTCGTGCCGCAGCGCAAAGCCAAATTGTTACTGCAGTAGGTGCTGTGACGACTCGTGCAACACAAATTGCTGTAGGGGTGTCTCCTGATGCAGCAATTGTTTCGCGTTCGGTGCAGCAAGCGATGGAAGGAACTCGGTCGTGAATTTAGTAGTAACAAGCTTGTTTGCGGTCGAAGATCCAAGCCAGACGCATCACTGGTTGTTGCCAGAGACGGCAGAAATTGTTTACGGTGGCATTGCCTCGTGCATAATCTTTTTCGGGCTCTATAAGTTCGGTTGGCCGATGATCGTCAAGTCAATGAACGCACGCACCGCACGAATTCAAAAAGAGCTGGACGGTGCGGCCGATGCACGCTCAAAGTCTGAAACAGATGCTGCTGGTATTCGCACTGCACTTGGCGACATCGAGTCTGAGCGACGCAAGATTTTGGCCGAAGCCGATGCGCAGGCAACTGCGATTATCTCTGATGGTCGTGCTCGCTTGCTGAAAGAGGTTGCCGATCTTGAAGTTAAAGCAGTTGCGGATCTTGCAGCGGCCCGTGGTCGCAGCGGTGAAGAACTTCGTGGCGAGATTGCTCGCTTGTCGAGTGCTGCAATATCTTCTGCAGTTGCCGCGAGTCTCAATGATCGCGCTCAACAAGAACTGATCGAGAGTTTCATTAAGAGCGTAGGAGCGGCAAAATGAGCGACGCACGCATCGAGGCGTACAGCCGAGCACTTTTCGAAGTAGCCCAGGCTGAAGGCAACTTGTCGGTTGTCGAAGACGAATTGTTTCGCATGGCGCGAGCAGTTGAGTCGAGCGAGCAGTTGCGAGGTGTCTTGACCGATGCAACGATTCCGGCTGAGCGTCGACAGCAAGTTGTTGAGCAACTGATGGGTGGCAAAGCCAGCAACACGAGCATGCAACTTGTTTCATTGATTGTTGGTGCAGGTCGCGGTCGCGACTTGGTGGCGATCGTCGATCGACTTGTGCAACGAGCATCGAGTGAGCAACAACGCGAAGTTGCCGAGGTGCGAAGTGCAGTTGCTTTGTCTGAAGATCAGACGAAACGCCTTGCAGATGCGCTGAGCAAATCAACCGGCCGCAAATTAAATCTCAAAGTCGTGGTTGATCCATCAGTGCTTGGTGGGTTGGTTGCAACTGTCGGCGACGAAGTAATTGACGACACCGTGCGCACGCGACTTGAACAAATTAAGACACGAATCTGAAATAGTTCTGAAAGGACATACACAACATGGCTGAACTCACACTCTCCGCGAGCGATATCGCAGCGGCAATTACAAAAGGGCTCGACGGCTACAAGCCATCGGTCGAAGCCCGCACGGTTGGGCGCGTCACAGAAGTGGGTGACGGTATTGCCCGCGTAAGTGGTTTGCCAGATTGCGCAGTTAACGAGTTGCTTGAATTTGAAGACGGCACGATTGGTTTGGCGTTGAACCTTGACGAAGATTCGATCGGTGTCGTTGTGCTTGGTGAAGCAGAATCAATCGAAGAAAATCAAACGGTTAAAGCCACCGGTCGAATTTTGTCGGTGCCAGTTGGCGACGCGATGTTGGGACGAGTAGTGAACGCACTTGGTCAACCGATCGACGGCAAGGGCGACATTGTTGGTGCGATCATGCGTCGTGTTGAAGTGCAGGCGCCAGGCATCATGGGTCGCAAGCCAGTGCACGAGCCGTTGCAGACCGGCATCAAAGCGATTGACGCGATGACACCGATCGGTCGCGGTCAGCGCGAACTGATCATTGGCGACCGCAAGACCGGTAAGACAACCATTGCAATCGACACGATTCTTAACCAGCGTGGTTTGGGAGTGAAGTGCATTTATGTGGCGATTGGTCAAAAGGGTTCGACGATTGCTCAAACAGTTGAAGTGTTGCGCCAATTCGGTGCGCTTGAATACACGGTTGTTGTTGCCGCGCCAGCGTCAAACCCTGCGCCGTTCAAATATCTTGCGCCATACGCAGGTTGCGCGATCGGCCAGCAGTGGATGGAAAACGGCGAGCACGCGCTAGTCGTATACGACGACTTGTCAAAGCAGGCAGAGGCCTATCGACAGATCGCGTTGTTGTTGCGACGTCCACCAGGTCGCGAGGCATATCCGGGCGACGTTTTCTATCTACACAGTCGTTTGCTCGAGCGCGCCGCAAAATTGAGCGACGAGCGCGGTGCTGGTTCGTTGACTGCGTTGCCAGTTATCGAAACAAAAGCTGGTGACGTGTCGGCGTATATTCCGACCAATGTAATTTCAATCACCGACGGTCAGGTTTATTTGCAAGACAACTTGTTCAAGTCTGGCGTTCGTCCGGCAGTTGACGTAGGTATCTCGGTAAGCCGCGTAGGTGGCGCCGCACAGATCAAGGCGATGAAGAGTGTTTCAGGCACGCTGAAACTTGACCTGGCGCAGTTTCGTGAACTCGAGGCATTTGCGACATTCGGTAGCGAACTTGACGCAATTTCAAAAGCCCAGCTTGAGCGCGGATATCGCTTGGTTGAGTTGTTGAAGCAACCGCTCAACTCGCCGATGCCGGTTGAAGAGCAGGTTGTTTCGATTTTTGCCGGCACCAAGGGCTACTTAGACACGATTCCGGTTGCTGATGTGCGCCGATTCGAGAACGAACTTCTCGGACATATGCGTTCACGCCACGCTGGTTTGCTTTCGGGCATTCGCCAAGAACCAAAAGCCGATGTGCCAAAAGATTTGGCTTCGATCGTCGCTGCGTTCAAAGCTGGCTTCGTGCCGACTAAAAAATCAGGCGCTGTTGATCCAACAAAAACTGATGCTGGTGAAACTGGCGAAGCGGCGAGCGCAAAAACGCTCGCGACAGAGTAGGTCTAAACCAAAATGGCGGGCGGGCAAGAGCGCATTTTGCGCAGTCGGATCAGGTCGGTTTTAGCGACCAAGAAGATCACGCGCGCAATGGAGTTGATTGCTGGCTCGCGCATCGTAAAAGCGCAACAGCGAGTTGCCGCCGCAGTGCCGTACAGCGAACGAATCACTGAAGTTGTCAAAGACTTGGCTGCTGGTGGTGCTGGCAATTCGTCGGCGTTTTTGAAGGCACGACCTGAGATTCGCACGACTTGCTATGTCGCGATCACCGCCGACCGTGGTTTGTGTGGTGGTTACAACTCAGGCATTTTGCGCGCCACAGAAGGCGAAGTCAAGGCCGATGTCTTGGCGTCAAAAAATTATCTTGTCGTGCCCGTCGGTCGCAAAGCCGAGAACTATTTCAGGTTTCGTCAATACAAAACTTCGAAGAGTTTTACTGGGTTTTCTGATGCGCCGAAATATGAGAATGCCAAATCGATTGGCCAGTTCGTCGTTGGTTTGTATCTGAGCGGTGAAGTTGATCGCGTTGAACTTGTGTACACGCGGTTCGTGTCTTCGGGGCGGCAAGAAGTTGTGCGTCGCCCACTCGTGCCACTCGAGCGTGATGTTATCGCTGGTGGTGACGGCAAGTCAGCCGCGGGTGGAAATTACGAGTTCGAACCAGATCCTGATCTAATTCTTGAAACATTGCTGCCTCGATATGTTGAGGCGCGAATTTATGCGGCTCTGCTCAACGCGGCGGCTAGCGAGCATGCGTTTCGTCAACGCGCGATGAAGTCGGCGACCGATAATGCCGAAGAGTTGATCAAGAACTTGTCGCGCATCATGAACCGCGCGCGTCAAGATTCGATTACTACAGAAATTATGGAAATTGTCAGTGGTGCCGAGGCGCTCGGTTCTGATGATGATGCAGTTCGTGAAATGGCGAGTAGTTAAAGAGTTTGGCAGAAGTTTTAAGCGAAATTAAAAGGGAGAAAATATGAGCACAGCAACAAATACAGACCGCAAAGATGGGCGAGTAGTCGCGATTGCTGGTCCGGTTATCGACGTTGAGTTTCCGCGTGGGTCGCTGCCAGAACTTAACCAAGCACTTGAGTTCACAGTTACGGTTGACGGCAAGCCGAATGTAATTTTGGCCGAAGTTGCCCAGCAGCTTGGTCAGAGTCGCGTGCGCGCGGTGTGCATGAAACCGACCGACGGTCTTCGTCGTGGCACGCCTGTGCGTGACACAGGTCGTGGCATCACCGTGCCTGTTGGCGACAAGACTCTTGGCCATGTATGGAACGTGTGGGGCGATTGTCTTGACGGCAACAACGACGATTTCAAAGATGTCGAGCGCTGGGAAATTCACCGACCAGCGCCTGCGTTCGACACGCTCGAGCCATCAAAGCGAATGTTCGAAACAGGCATCAAAGTTATTGACTTGCTCACGCCATATTTGGCAGGTGGAAAAATTGGTTTGTTCGGTGGTGCAGGTGTAGGTAAAACCGTTTTAATCACTGAGATGATCAACCGTGTCGCGTCGAAGCACGGTGGTGTGTCGGTGTTCGCCGGCGTTGGTGAGCGAACTCGCGAAGGCACCGACTTGCGTCTTGAAATGGAAGAGTCAGGTGTGTTCGAAAAAGCCGCACTAGTTTTTGGCCAGATGGACGAACCACCAGGCGTGCGTTTGCGCGTTGCGCTTTCGGCTTTGACAATGGCCGAATACTTCCGTGACGTAAAAAACCAAGACGTGTTGTTGTTCGTTGACAACATTTTCCGTTTCGTACAGGCCGGCTCTGAAGTTTCGACGCTGTTGGGCCGTATGCCTTCAGCCGTGGGTTACCAGCCGACGCTTGCCGATGAGATGGGTCAGTTGCAAGAGCGCATCACTTCGACGCGTGGTCGTTCGATTACTTCGTTGCAGGCTGTTTATGTGCCTGCCGATGACTACACCGACCCGGCGCCGTTCACGACTTTCGCTTTCTTGGATGCAACAACCGAGTTGTCGCGACAAATCGCATCGCTGGGTATTTACCCAGCGGTAGACCCGCTCGCATCGACTTCAACGATTTTGACGCCAGAAACTGTCGGCGATCGTCACTACAACGTCGCGCGTCGCGTGCAAGAAATCTTGCAGCGTTACAAAGAGTTGCAAGACATTATTGCGATTCTTGGTTTGGATGAACTCTCGGAAGAAGACCGCATGACTGTTTCGCGCGCCCGAAAGGTGCAGCGTTTCTTGTCCCAGCCGTTTTATGTTGCTGAAGTGTTCACCGGCGTGAAGGGTGAGTATGTGCCGACCGCGCAGACGGTTGAGAGTTTCGAAGCGATCATCAAGGGTGACCTTGACGAAGTGCCAGAGCAGGCATTTTTGAATGTCGGTGGTGTTGATCAAGTTTTGGCGAAGGCTAAGTCGCTTCAAGATTCGGCAGCGTAAGTTTCACTCGTCATGGCAGAGACAAGTTCACTCAAAGTCGAGGTGGTTTCACCAGAGCGCGTTTTGTTCTCGGGTGAAGCACGTCAAGTGATCACTCGCACTTTGCAGGGTGGCGAAATTGCCTTCTTGCCTGGTCATGCAACTTTCTTGGGTGCGCTTGTCGAAAACCATACGCGCATCTATATGACCGACGGCAAAGTTCAAGATGTCGCCGTGCACGGCGGTTTCGTAGATGTTGCACCTGATCATGTGACGATTTTGTCTGACAGTGCTGAACTCGCCGAGAGCATTGATGTGCCTCGCGCGCGTGCCGCGCAAGAACGGGCCCAAGAAGCGATGCGTGGCGAACACGATGCAACAGTCGAGGCAGATTTACGTCGAGCACATGCACGACTCGCTGCGGCTGGTGGTTTACCAAATTCGAGTAGTTCGGCTCATTTGGCTCACTAGCGAGCATCGTCATGGCGAGATATCCGTTCACCTGTGCTTTGGTTACGGGTGCGTCGAGTGGCATTGGCTACGAGATGGCAATTCAACTTGCCACTTCAGGTGTGCGCGTAATTGCGGTTGCTCGTCGGCGTGATCGACTCGAACAGCTCGCTGCACAATTTAAAAATATTGAAGTGATGGTCGCCGATTTAAATAGCCCAGCGGGTCTTGCTTCGGTTGAGTCACGTATCGCCGATGCGACGCTAACGCCAATTGATCTTGTGGTCAACAATGCTGGGTTTGGCTCTTCTGGTTTGATGCACGAGATTGATGTTGAACGGTTGTCACGTGAGATTCAGTTGAACATTGGCGCGCTGACACGTTTGTCGCACGCAGCGATCAAAGTTATGGCACCTCGCGGCCGCGGATATTTATTGAATGTTTCGAGCGTTGCGAGTTTTCAGGCCTCGCCGCGATTTGCTGTTTATTCGGCGACAAAGGCATATGTCACGAGTTTGACCGAAGCGTTGCACGAAGAAATGCGCGGCACTGGTGTGCGTGTCACGGCGCTTTGTCCGGGACTGGTTCGTACAGAGTTTCAGAGCATTTCGAGCACCGAGAAATATGCGCG
>CAMDEC010000017.1 GCA_945893395.1 Bifidobacterium breve | reverse complement strand
TCGTCACCAGCGTGTGGCCCCGAGCCAGTAACGAGTGTCCCCGCAACAACCGCGGCACCCGTTGTCAACAACAAGATTTTCACGAGTTTCGCAATTCGCTGATCTTTCAAGATCGGCTCGCCTCGCGGCACCACATCGTCTGTCAGTCTGAAAATTTTTGCATGTTGCACCAACATGTAGGCGACACTCATCAAGAAGATCGAAACAATGAAGTGTGCGATGTTCGAATACGGATTCAATCCCGTCCAAACGACGATCGCGCCGATGATCACTTGCGCCAAAACCCCGGCGACAAGCACGATCGACATGGCGATCAGATCCCGCCTTCGAGGTGTGAGTTTCAGTGACATCAAAACACACAAGATCACCGCCGCCGCTACAACCCCTGTAAATAGCCGATTCAATTGCTCAATTGCAGCATGGGTTGACGAGACATCGATAAACTTGCTTTTACTGCATTGTGGCCAATCGACGCACCCCAAGCCAGAACCAGTTAGGCGGACCAACGACCCCGTGACGATGATTGTGTAAAGCGCGATGAAGGCAACTTGAGTCGAGATCAAATAGCCCTTGTGCGTGACTCTCATCATCCGCCCTTCAAAGACGCAGGGCTGAGCGATGTGGCTAGACGGCTCAAGTGTGAGTATCGTGCGCAGGTAGTGAAAAAAGAAACTGTCGAGAAGCGTCGCATCGAGATTCTTGAGGCTACCTGCGATGTCGTAATCGAGCGTGGTTTTGCAGGCACCCGAGTGGCTGATGTGGCAAAAAAACTAGGCGTTTCAAACAGCTTGATTCATTACCACTTTGCCTCAAAAGAAGAGCTTTTGGCTGCAGCATTTGAGCACTACGCGCACAAAGATCTGCTGGATATGCAACGGGATATCGATTCGGCGCCGACTAATGTCGCCAAACTCTGGCGGTTGATCGAAAGTTATGTTCCTGAAGGTAGCGACGATGTCGAATGGATGATCTGGATCGACGCCTGGGGTGAGGCTCTGCGAAATCCGAAAATGAAACCTATCAGCCAAGATTTAGACGCACGGTCAATCGCCGTGTTTGAAAAAACTCTGCGGGCAGGCAATGAGTCGGGCGAGTTTCATTGCGTTCACCCCCGCGAATCGGCAACCCGCATATCAGGGTTAATTGATGGACTAGCCGTGCAATATGCGGCGCACGAAGGCGTTCTTAAGCGCAAAGAATTTATTCGATTGATGCGACAACTGGCTGCCGCAGAGACAGGTCTTTCGCCAGACGACATCCGCGACACTCGTAAAAATGCGAGATCAAACAGCAGTAATGGTCGAAAACATGAGGATGACGGACCATCCCCGGCGTCACTAGCCACTGAGTTTGATTTACGTCAGCTATTCAACAAATATGCCGACTCTCTGAGTCGAAATGATTTAACAAAAACAATTGAGTACTTCAGCGACGATGCAATTGTCAGTCTGAACAGCCAGATTATTGCCAACACCGTTTCGCAAATCTCCGAACTATTTTCGAAACATTTTGAAACCAACGCGATGACTATTGAGATTCCCCTGGTCATGGCGTTCTATGCCGACGAGGGCAATGGAACTGCCCATGGAAATTTTACGATTGAACGACGCGTAACTTCAACCACGGGAAAACAATTCAGCGAGATATTCCGAGGTATTGACACTTATCGTCGTACTTCGACTGGCTGGCGTTGTGCGGACCGCCAACGAACCAAACCATAGCGTTATGACAGCGAGAGAGAATTCAGAATCACAATTGACTAGTGCGGTCGAGATTATTGATGATCCAAGTCGCTTAGTTCGGGCAATCTTTTCAGGTCGAAGGCGAAATATGCAACCTGAATTCGAAAAGATCGAATTACGACCGATAAAGTTACGCGATCAAATTCTGCTCCAAACGACGAGCCTTGTCGGTACTAAATCCAAAACGGCCAATTTAGAGTTCGGAAAGTTCGCCACTCGTCAAATATTGGCTTCCGGTTTCGCCAACTGTTTGATTGAGTCCACAGACCTAACTATCACGATCAGATTTACAAAAAAAGGCGAACCCCAGATCCACACTTCAGTTCGCGAACTGGTGCAAAATACCACGCATGATCGACAAAAATCGAGGCTTCTGAATCCCGACAGCGAATTCCTGAAGAAGGTCGGCGTTTCTGACAGAGCGGGTCGTATCAAACCCTCGATGAACGACAAGTACTTACAAATTGAAGAGTTCCTACGAATTCTTATGCCGACGCTTAAAAGCGAAATTTCGACCGGACGGATACACCAACCGTCGCTTGAGGCTCCGCTACATATTGTTGACCACGGATGCGGCAACGCATATCTGACTTTTGCGGTGCACAACTATTTGATCGAGCAAAGCATCCCCAATCAAATTGTCGGCATAGATCAACGCGAAGATAGTCGCCGTCGCAATTCTGCTATCGCCATTGATCTTGACAATGCCCATTCCATCGATTTTCGTGCCGAGAAGATCGCCGACTCAGAGCTCGACAACGCTGATTTAGCGATTGCGCTGCACGCCTGCGACACGGCCACAGACGATGCTCTGGCTTGGTCGATTCGAAATCACGCCAAAATACTGCTCGTGTCCCCTTGTTGCCACCACGATCTGCAGATTCAACTCGTGGATATTCCCACACCTTGGACCCTCGTCAGCAAACATGGAATTCTTAAAGAACGACTTGGCGATATTCTGACCGATGCCCTGAGGGCTCAAATCTTGCGACTGCACGGATATAAGTGCGAGATCATCGAGTTCATCGGTGATGAACACACCCCCCGGAACCTTCTGATTCGAGCAACATTGACCCGGGCGACGCCAGACCCGCTAGACCTAGCCAGGTACCGAGAAATCGTGAAATTATGGTCAATCCGCCCCAAATTGGCTGAACTCCTGGAATTTTCGTAAATAAAGCCCACTTTCAGTAGTGGTCTTTCGACCTAAATAGCTATTTAACAGTTAACTAGCAACACATACCACTCAGAGTGGTCAGTTGAATATTTTAAGTGAGAAATTCCTCAAGTTCTGACTCCTGGTGCCGATCCCTTATACGGATCTCACAAGGGAGCAGAAATGTCTACAAAAGCAAAATTCCTAGTTTCTATAGTCGTTGGCGCGATTCTCAATCTGGGTTTAGTCGTCCCGTCGGCCAATGCCACACCAACAGTCTTACCAGTACTTGGTGATTCGGGTGCAACAGTCGTTCGAATGCAAGAAGCACTCATCGCCCGCGGTTTCACTCTCAAAGGTGGTGCCGATGGTGTTTTCTCGACAACTACTAAAGCAACATTGAAAAACTTTCAAAAGGTTGTTGGTTTTAAGGCGACTGGTCGATTGGACGAACGCACAGCTAAATTTCTTGGACTAATCGCCCCAGACCAGCCGGTAGCCAAGAAAGTAAAGTCAGCGGCGGTACCAGCCATTGCAGTTGCGCCAGAAAAAGCTCCAAAGGTTGCTCAAGTACCGGTTGTTGCAGTACCAACGCCAAGCCTGGTCGCAGTCGCGTTGGCTGTCACACCGATCGACGGAATGTTGACCGTAGATACATTGCCATCGCGTGGTCAACGTAGCGACGCCGTGCGTCTCGTACAACAGAAACTGATTGCCAACTCGGTTGAAGTAAAAGGTGGCGCCGACGGAATTTTCGGTGTTGCGACAGCAATTTCATTGACAAACTTTCAAACATCACGCGGTTTGAACGCGACTGGTGCGGTCGATTTGCCGACAGCGATCGCACTTGGAGTTCTCCCCGATTTGGCAACGCTAGGCATTCCACAAATTAGTGCATTTCCGTCGCAGGGTCGTTGCTCGTTCGTAGATAGTTGGCATGAGTCTCGTCCAGGTGGGCGTCTGCACATCGGTGTCGACATCATCGGACCAAAAGGTCTTGCCCTCTACGCGGTCAGTGACGGCACGATCACCAAGATATACGGTGCAGATTCAAAGTTGAGCGGCAACGCACTTCGCTTGACTGCCGCCGATGGTACTTACTTTTTTTACGCTCACCTTGACTCGTTCGCATCTGGCATCGCAGTCGGTGCGGTGGTGCGTGCAGGTCAAATTATCGGATACATGGGTTCAACCGGCAACGCTGGAAATTCACATCTTCACTTCGAAGTTCACCCACGCGGTGGTGAGGCAGTCAACCCATACCCAGTAATTAAAGCTGTCGATGCATGTCATGTTACGGAAGTACTCCCACAACCGTAAACATCTGCTCGATCAATAGTGGTGGAGAAGTGAGATCCTCCACCACTATTTATTTCGATCGCGATTTAGAAAGTTCTGTCTTCTTTCGGAATGTGCTCGAGATCAGACAATGGTGAAAGGGCGAATGTGTATCCATCACCAATTTTGAATGCTTCAAGCTTCGTGATCGATGCATGACCCAAGACGAATCTTTCCCACTCCCATGGAGTTGGCGTTAAACCGAGCAGGTGACAAATCACCGTACTGTTGGTTCCTGCGTGGGCAACGCAGGCGATTCGCTCACCGGCGTTTTCGATATGCCAGATCGGCAATTCGTGTTCGATTCGATACACGCCGTGCTCACTGAGAAATTTTTCTGCGCCGCTGTGAATTCGTGCCACGAAATCTTTCATCGACTCACCGCCTTCAAGTCCGTTCCACTGTTCACGCGCCGATCTTGAACGCTCTTCTCTGTAGGCCTTGCTCGCTCGCTCGGAGGGTGAACCCTGCCAAACAGGGCTACGAATTTCTTCTAGCCACGGGGCAATAATCTCATCTCGATTGAGTGCCGAGAGTATCGGCTCGGCGGTTTGTCTGGTTCTGAGCAACGGAGACACATAGATATGATCGAACCGTTCTCGTGACAGTCGCCTACCGAGCAGACTCGCTTGCCGTCGACCCAACTCGGTGAGTGGTGGATTGTCGACGCACAGATCGTCTTTGACCCATTGTGGCTGGGCATGTCGACACAAAAATAATTCCATTTCGCCTAACTCTAGCAACAACAGATACTTATTCGTCTTCGAGCGCCTTGGCGACGTCTATCTTTACATCGCAAGAATCAAATATGAGTTGAAGCATCTGCCAATATGTTTCGTCCACAACTTTTGAATCATTTGCGTTTGCCGCGATCAAACCAACACCGACACAAGCGGCTTGTTCGTTCGTAATCGCTACGCCGAATCTCTCGACAACCACGAAGCCAAATGCCCTCACAACACTTTCATCGTTGTCGTACCCAACTGGGGGCAATTCGATTGTTTCGTCTTGAATTATCGGATCTGGAAGTGTCGTGCCGACATTGGGGAACTTGTTGACTGGACTATCTATCTCCAGGTCGCAATTCTCGACAATGTACGTAGCAAGATTCGCCTGTGCTTGTTGGACTTCCGAACTTGCGAGCCTCACACCAGCACTCGTCACCGCAGAGTCCTTTTGAGCAAGATCCCCTTCCCAGTCGATCTCGGCGAGTGCATCGGATAGAGCCCCAAATGTATTCAGTAGCACTTCGGTATCTGCTCGCAAATCTCGAGACGCAGACTCATTGATCAAAATTAAAGTTTGAACGACCTCTTCAAAGATTTCTCGTAACTGCTCGGGTTGAAATTTGCTAATTTCGTCCAATGTCATAGAAACTTGCGTGCTCACACTATTCCAGCGATGAGACTGTGCACATAGGGCGTCTCGCTCGGCATTCGTTGCGCAACCAACTAAAGTGATGGACGCGAGTCCGATTACAAAACCGAATGTACTTCGCAGCAGTCTTTGTGGTTTCATTAAAGACCCACTACTAGTTCGCCGAAGTTGCAGTTAGCCACTGGGCATAAATCTTTGCATATTCGCGATTATTTGCGAGCAAGGCGAAGTGACTGCCGTCTTCACTAATTAATCCGTGCTCAAGCACGATCACTCGATCTGCACGAGCCGCAGTCGATAATCGGTGGGCAATTGAGATTGTGGTACGACCCTCTGATAATGCTCGCAGTGCCTTTGCCAATCTCACCTCAGCTATCGCATCAACAGCGGAAGTTGCTTCGTCCAAAATGAGCACATCAGGATTTGACAGGGCGGCGCGAGCCAAGGCCACTAATTGCCTCTCGCCTGCAGAAAGAAACGCGCCGCGTTGTCCAACCATCGTTTGTAAACCCATATTCAGAGATCCGACCCAATCCTCGAGTTCCAGTTGAGAGATAACCACATTCAAGTCTTCATTCGTCGCATCGGGCGATGCGAAAAGCAAATTTTGGGCAATCGTGTCGGCGAATAAGAAAGGCTCTTGAGGCACGACCACAAGTCGTCGACGCAACTCATCGTTGGCAATTCGCTTGAGATTCACACCACCCAGTGAAATCGACCCTAAAGTTGGGTCCGCCAATCTGGCGATCAGTCTCGCCAGGGTAGTTTTCCCTGAACCTGATGCGCCTACAAGTGCAACGTGCTGTCTCGGCGGAATCGACAAACTTATGTTTCGCAAAACCGGTAGGTCATCATCTTGCACGTCCAAGCGCGAACTATACGAAAAACTCACCTCATGAAGTTCAATGCCCAATGGTTCTTTCGGCAAAGCAATCGGATTCTTCGTTGGCGGCGGACCGATCGGCATATCCAAAATGCCCAATACTCTGCGAAGACCGGCGACCGCGGTCTGGGTTTGATCAACAACTTCGGTAAATTCTGAGATTGGTTCAAGAAACCGATACGTCAAGAACAAAAAGCCGACCATCGAACCGGCTGTGAGTCCACTATCTACTCCGCGTAAAACACCTACGCAAACGATCGCCACGATTGTAAAAACCGCAAAGACCTCTCCCGATGGAAATAGGAATGCACCAATAACTCCTGCTCGAATTTGGGCATCGGCCCTCTTGCGCACTGCCCTCTTACTTTTCAAAACAATGGGCTGATGGGCCTGATAGGCGCGCAGAGTCTCAGTGCCCGAAATTAGTTCGCTGACGGTGCCCAACAGTTCTGCGTTGCTTTCGCGAGCGATTTTGTAGGCCAAGACGAGACGACGCTGTAAATTTTGCAAAACTATAAATAGCGGCGCAGAAACGGCAAACGCCACGAGCGCCAATACCCAATCGTAAGACAACATCACACAGGCCACGACAAACATCAACGAACCATCTAAAAGCCAGACAAGGGCTCCCCATGAGAAAAACATCGTCAAAGTTTCAATGTCACTCGTTACACGCGATACAAGTGCACCGCGACGTTCGCCGTTATGGTCAGCAAGACTAAGTCGATGGATATGCTCGAACAATTTCACTCGCATTGTGTATAGACCGTTTTCGGCTCCGATGCCCAAGCGATAAACAGCCTGACGAAGTGCGAGTGAAGCGACGATTACCGAAACCGCTGCGATTGACGCCATCTGAACTATGAACGCAATTCGTATGTCACCAGGCTGAAGTCCTTTATCAATCGTCTGTTGAATTAAAATAGGTACGACTACACGAGCCAATGAACCGATTACCGCCAGAATAAAAGTCACGCCGATGCCCTTTGACAGCGCAGGCGCAACACTGAATCCGCGGTTAAGCGTCTTTGCTGTGGTGAATCGACCGATTGGCTCGTTCATAATAAGGTATCCACTACACGACCTCGCGGTCATGTTCGAACGCCTGAATCAACTCGCGATACTTGGCGCTCTGAATCAATAAAGTTTCGTGCGTGCCGCGATCAGATATTTGTCCGTCGGCGATGAACACGACTTCGTCTGCCAGGGCAATGGTCGATGGTCTCGATGCGACAATCAAAACTGTCTGCCCGACTGCGAACTTTCGCAAATTATCTACAACTTGGGCTTCAGTGGTCGGGTCGAGTGCAGATGTGGTGTCATCTAGCAGCAGAACGGGTCTTGCATGGGCAATCGCACGTGCCAAAGCAATTCGCTGTCTTTGACCGCCGCTCAAACTTGTGCCGCGCTCTCCCATCGAAGTATCAAGCCCTAGATCAAGATCTTCGATGAACTCTCGACATTGCGCGACATCAATGGCCGCGTCAATTTTGGCTGTCGAGATATCGGCGCCGAGATCGATGTTATAACGCAGAGTGTCGGCGAACAGAAAAGCCTCTTGAAAAACTAACGCGGCGCCACCCTCTTGAACAGAAATCGTGCCAGAATCAGGTTCAATAAGTCCGGCGATGAGATGCAATAGCGTCGTTTTGCCACAACCGGTTGCACCAACTAGCGCAACCGTTCGCCCGGCATGGATTTTCATTGAGAAATTTCGTAGCAGCTCAGCACCTTGTGTGTGCCCATAGGTCAAATTTGAAATTTCGACACCGACTCCGTGAGTCGCCGGTTGTAATTTTTGAGCAGGATCTTGCAGAATCGGCTCATTCAATAATTCACTAATACGACGCCAGCCCGCCACTGAATGCGGTATCTCAGAAAATAGATAGCCGATGATCCTCAGTGGAAACATCAACAAGGTGAACAGATAAATAAAACTGGATAACTCGCCCACGCTCATTTGTCCAGACCGCACCCGATAGGCACCGAGAACAATGAGCGCGATATTGATCAGGGTCGGGATCGCATCGAGCATCGCCTCAAAGACAGAGCGAACCCCGACTGCATCAATTCGTGCGTCACGCAATCGTGCAGTGATGCTCGCCAGTCGTGCAGTTTCGCGTTCTTCGGCGCCGAAAGATTTGACAACCATGACACCGTCAAAGCTTTCGTGAACGGCTTCTGACAGCGCACCAAGTTCTTGCTGTGCCACGTTGTAGAAGCGATCGATCCGGCGCTGATAACCGATATTCAGTGCGAGCAATATCGGAAAAACAAGAACTGCGATTATCCCCAATGGCACGTCCACATAAAGCATCCAGCCAGCTGCAACAACCATCATCACTAGTACCGACGATGAATAAGGCAAGGGTGCAAGAATTGCGACAGTTGCGTCGGCGTCAACGCCGCAACGTGCAACAACATCACCGGTCATTCGTGCCCGATGCCATTTGGCTGGTTGCGCCACGACATGATCCAGAACCTTGTCTGTCAACGTTTCTGCCGTTCGCCACTCGGTTTTTCCCGCGAAGCTACGTCGAATCACAACCCCGAACGCACGAAGTAACCCGATTCCAATCACGATCACCGAACCAGCAATTAATGCAGTTGTATCGAGTTGTCCTTGCTCAAATCGCACCAAAATTACACGGTCAATCATCCAGCGCAACCCGATAGATGACGCAACGGTACAAATAGCAAAGAGTGCCGCTCCAGACACGGCGGTGAAGAACAGCCGAGGGTGATACCTGACTATTTTGTTGACCAGGTCGACAGCCTCTTTGAGTCGCCCTTTTGCGTCGATCCTCGCTGAGTCCAGCGTCACAGCAGTTTCGTCAACTAATTTCACTATCTAGTTCTACCATTCGCTCGTATCACCTATCGTTGTGGCGGTGAAATACATTCTGCGAACCTTCCTCGCAACAACTGTCGCACTAATTGTCGTGATGTGGATTTATGCACTTTTTTTTGCTTCGAAAGATTCTGTTAACAAGTTCGGTGATCGAGACTGGGCCGCTACCGCGCAAGCTCGTTGCTTACTTGCCAGAGAAGAACGCGCACAACTTTCTGATTATCGAATCGTTAATCAACTGGGAATTGACGTACTCAAAGAGCGAGCAGATTTGATCGACATGGCAACAGATACCATCGAGCGTTTTATCGTCGAGTTTCGCGCTTCATTGCCAACAGATCCAAAAGGCATCGAAATAGTTGGTCTTTGGCTCGACGACTATGAGATTTATATTAACGATCGACGTGACTTCGCCAATGACTTACGAATTGACGTCAATACACAGTTTGCAGAAACACCGTTAGATGGTCTGCCCATCAGCGAAAAGATTGCGACATTCGCCGCCGACAATGAAATGTCGTACTGCAAGCCCCCAATTGATTTGTCGATTTAAAAATGTTTTTTTGCCGACCAGCCTGAATCTGGCGAGTATTGCCGAATGACTTTTGCGGGTGAACCAACCGCAACGCAGTAGTCGGGCAATTCACCAGTCACGACTGAGTTCGCACCCACGGCAACATTCCTGCCGATTTTTGAGCCAGGTAAAACAACCACACCATGTCCAAGCCAAGACCCGTCCCCGATCGAAACAGACTTTTCTGGCTGCGTCTGAAGAGATATAGGAATTGTCACATCTTCATAGCCATGACTTTGATCGGTTATATAAACATAATGGCCAGTCCAAACATCGTTACCGATATCAATTGAGAGATGACCGACTATTCCAGATCCGCGACCGATCAGACATCGGTCCCCAATTCGCACGACTGGGTTCGTCAGACACTCCTGACCAGGCATCATGCCTGCCGACAAAGCTACATGTTCACCGATCATCGTGTTTTCGCCGATTTGAATGTAGTTCTCGTTAAATATCGTGGTGAACGGAAACAAAATAATTGATCCAGTACCGAATTTGCCAAACTCTCTGGCCCGTTTTGAATCGGGACTAATTGACGCTCTAAACCTGAAAATCTGCCAAAGATTAGCCACAAGATCACCCAGTATGTTTCGCGCCACACAATCATCGTAATCATGCTGGATTAGATTGAAAGCCTGATGACAATAACAAACTCTTCCGGAACTTTTCAGGGATCTAAGGTCAACGGACAAGTATCTGAATTTCTTGGCATTCAATACGCAACGGCGAATAGATTTTGCGAACCGGTCGACATCAAAAAATACGAGTCTGTCGTTGATGCCACGAATTTTGGTCCGCAGTCTCCACAGGTGCCAGGTTTTATGGAAGAGATCTTAAAAACAAAAGACCTCCCGACATCCGAAGAGTGTCTTTATTTGAACATCTGGGGGCCGACAAATCCTTCCAAATTATTGCCGGTTTTATTTTGGATACATGGTGGTGCTTACACAAACGGCACGGCGGCTACAAGTTGGTACAACGGCACCAACCTTGTGCAACTCGGTAACGTAGTTCTAGTTTCAGTTAATTACCGTCTGGGACCTTTTGGTTTCATCGGTGAGAATAATTTTGGCACTTTGGATCAGATAAGTGCACTGCGCTGGGTAAATCGCAACATCGAAAGCTTTGGTGGCGATCCCAATAACGTCACGATCTTCGGCGAGTCTGCGGGTGGCAGCAGCGTCGTCGCGCTCACTTCTTCGCCGCTCACAAAGGGTTTGATATCTAAGGCGTGGGCTATGAGCCCATCGCTCAGGCAGTTACGCACACGAGCCGAAGCCGACGATGCGAAGCAGAAGTTTTTGAGTGCTGCAAAGTGTGTGTCGGTTGACGAACTTAAGTCATTAACGACACAACAAATCATCGACGCCACAGCACAGATGTTCGTCGATGTTGAGAACTACATATCTACATTTACCCCGACTTGTGGCGGCTCGGCATTGCCTGAAGATGTCTACAGTGCTTCGGCCGATTCTCAGATACCCCTCATCGTCGGAACCAACCGCGACGAAAACCGACTTTGGGCAGTACTAAATCCGATGGCAAGTTCTGTCGATGAAGAAGTCGCACACAACTATTTTGACAAAGCACTTGCCGATAAGGCAACAGAAGCTTGGCCGATCTATTCGCAATTACGCGAGAGGCACACCCCGTTGCAGATGGTCGCAGCAATGCAAACAGATCAAAACTTTCGTGCACCGGCCTGGCAACTATGCGACGCGCGCACCGAACGTGCCGCAACAACGTGGATGTATTGGTTTACATGGCCTACCCCAATTTTTGACGGTGCACTCGGCTGCTGCCATGGGCTGGATTTGCCGTTTATGTTCAATAACCTCGATAAACCGAATGTCGAATTATTCGCCGGCACAGACTCAGCGCGTCAGAAAGTTTCGGACAATTTTACATCCGAGTTGCTTCAGTTTGCCAAGATAGGTTCGGTCTCGTGGCCGAAATACGAGCCATCAAGCCGGGCGACGCTGCGCATTGACCAAGAAGTTGAAGTCTTGTACGATCCAGAGTCAGAAATTCGTAAACTTTGGTTGCATCAACAGTAAATTCGCTGTGGCGTGAATCAACGCAACACCCGGCGATTGTTCGCCAACCGCTTCTACAAGATCTGTCATGCGATATTGCAATCATCGGCGGTGGTTATAGCGGTCTTTGGTCGGCGTATTACCTGAAAAAATTGCTGCCAGATGCAAGAATCGTGATTATCGAGGCGAAACAAGTTGGCTTCGGTGCGAGTGGCCGTAATGGCGGCTGGTGCAGTGGCTTCTTGCCGAACTCGATTGGTGAACTCGACAAATTGCACGGCCGAGACGCTGCTCTTGAAATGTACAGACAGAGTTTCGCGACACTCGACGAAATTGAAAATGTATTACAAAGTTCGCAGATTGACTGCGACTATGTCCGAGGTGGCACCCTCAATGGCGCGACAAATGATGTCCAACGATCTCGGGTGCTGCACGAGGTCGAAGAAATCCACAGATACGGCTTCGGCGACGAAGACTTTCGCTTGATCTCGACTGCTGAGCAGTTGTCACGAATCAATATCACCGGTCTCAAGACCGCATCGTTCACGCCACACTGTGCTGTGATTCATCCGCTAAAACTCGCTCTCGGACTGGCGCAGTGCGTCGAGAAACTTGGCGTCAAGATATACGAAAACACTCCGGTCCGCGAGTACACGAGTGGTGCGGTCAAGGCAGGTGAATTTACCTGTCGGGCAGAAATGATTGTTCGAGCCACCGAGGGTTTCACTTCACAAATAAAGCGCCATCGACGAACTCTTGCCCCGTTGTACTCGTACATGGTCGCTACTTCACCACTCAACGCGAATCAATTAGCCAACCTCGGCTGGAGCAATCGCGAAACTTATCATGACACGCGATATTTGATTATTTACGCACAAATCACCAAAGATAAGCGCATCGCTTTCGGAGGAAGAGGCGCCCCATACCACTATGCCTCTCGCGTCAAGGATGAATACGACACGCATCCACTAATCCACGAAAGGATAATTCAATCAATGAACGAGGTCTTTCCCGTGACAAAAGAACTTGAAATAACCCATCGTTGGGGTGGACCGCTGGGTGTGCCCAGAAACTGGCAGCCGTCGGTGAATTTTGAAAGACAAACTGGTCTCGCATCACTGGGTGGATATGTCGGCGACGGTGTCGCCGCGACCAATCTTGCTGGTCGAACACTCGCCCACTTGATCGCCGGCGATAACCATCCACTAACACGGCTGGCCTGGGTGAACCAGCCATCGCGAAAGTGGGAGGTTGAACCTCTGCGTTACTTCGGTATCAACTATTTGTTGAAACTTTCCGACTCGATTGATCACCACGAAGCCAAAACTAATCAACCTGACAGAATCCGAGAAAGAGTTCTAGACTTATTTATATAAATCAAAAGCTTGTACGCAATGTCTGAAGAACGCTCACACGAACTAGACGGCAGGGTCGCAATCGTCACCGGTTCGTCTTCGGGCATTGGGGAACAAATCGCCAAAAGACTCAGCGCGCTCGGCGCTCTTGTCGTTGTCAATTCTGCGTCATCGGTGAAGGACGGAGAAAAAGTTGCCGCATCTCTTGGTCCAAAATCGATCTATGTTCAGGCCGACATCAGTGACAAGCAGTCTGCAACAAGACTCGTAGAAACCACCATCAATCACTTTGGAAAGTTGGACATCCTGATCAATAATGCTGGCTGGACAAGTTTGGTTGCGCATCATGATCTTGAAGCGCTCACTGATGATATTTTTGAAAAGACATTTAACGTCAATGTTTTTGGAACCTGGTGGCTCACCAAAGCAGCGATGCCGCACTTGAAATTAAGTCCAGACGGCAACGTTGTGAACATCACTTCAATCGCTGGGGTGCGACCCGTCGGAAGTTCAATTGCATACGCAATGACCAAAGCAGCTCTAAACCACATGACGTTGCTTCTCGCTAAATCTTGTCCACCCGTGAGGGTAAACGCCGTGGCACCCGGACTAGTTAAGACTCCGTGGACTAAAGATTGGCAAAATCAACACGACAATGTTGCTCGTGTTGCACCGTTACAACGATCTGCTACGCCCGAAGACTGTGCCGAGGCAACCATTGGTTTTATTCGCAACAAATATGCCACAGGTCAGATACTGGTCGTTGACGGTGGCCTGTCACTTGTCATTTAAGTAACTCAGCAATCGCTACCGACCGATGCTGGGTGATACTGATGTGGGCTGCCTGACCGATTGCAACACTGACTAAACCGTCATGCAGCGTGACTTCGCTGGGTTGTTGGTCGCGAATCGCGCGTTGCATCGCGCAGTGTTCGAGAAATGACGCACCGGCATGAAACCCGGGCACGACACCTTGCGGTTGCTGGACAACAATTTCAGTGACGCCATTTCTGCCACCATCTCTCGTGCCGATACGGATGATCGAATCAGTGATCATTGCCTCAATTTTTGCGCCGCTTCCAACTATGCAGATTTCCTGTTCGTTTTTTGATCCCTCGGCGAACATCGATAGATCCAACATTCCCCGAACACCATTTTCGTAATCCACGATCACGAACGCGTTGTCCAAAATATCGGATCGTTCACCCTCGTATATTTCGTCCAGATGATTCACATCTTGTGCTCCAGACGCATAGACGCTGACCGGTTTTGACCTAGCAAGAAGGTTCATTACGTCAAAAAAATGACAGCATTTTTCAACCAAAGTGCCGCCAGTGTTTCGAGAAAACCTGTTCCAATTGTCGACTTTCGTTAGAAATGGAAATCGGTGCTCGCGGATCGAGATCATTTTCAGATCGCCACAGGTTCCAGACTTGACTTCGCTGATCAATCGTGCGGTCGGTGCCATGAATCGATATTCGAGACCGACCCAGACCACCCTGCCTAGTCTGCGGGTTTGCGCTTCGATCGCAATGACCTCTCGACACTCATCGACCGTGATGCAAAGAGGCTTTTCAACCAGGACATTGAGACCAGATTTGAGAACATCCTCGAGAATGCGGCGATGTGTGTGGTTTGGCGTGGCGATTACAACCACATCTAATTTCTCGGTGGTGAGCATCGCTCGGTAATCAACATAGCTCTTCGCGTCCTTGACCAAACTCGCGGCGATCTGACGGCTCTGTTCGTGCAAGTCGGCGTATGCCACAACTTCACAATTTTCGATCGCCAGCAAATTACGAATGTGCTCGCAACCCATCATCCCCACGCCAATGACCCCATATCGCAGGATTGATGGTGGACTGTTCATCGTCCAAGACTATGTCGCTAACATCACAGGATGATTAAAACCACGACTGATCGTTTATATTTCAGGCAGTTGTTGTCGGGCAGAGACTTTGCGCGAAATGATCAAGTCGCCGCACAAATGGTCAACTTTGTTTACCTGATTGGTGACCGCGAGTCACGAGAATGCGTCGTGGTCGACCCGGCCTACGCCGTTTCGGACCTGTTGCAAATCATTGCCGCTGACGAGATGAAACTGACGGGTGTACTTGCGACTCACTACCATCCCGACCACGTGGGTGGGTCGATGATGGGGATGAAAATTCAGGGTGTGGCCGACCTTCTCGAGCAGACTCAAGTACCGATCCATGTCAATCGACAAGAAACCAAATGGGTGACGCGAACGACAGGTCTCGCTGAAAATGAACTCGTAGAGCACGATGGCGGCGACAAGATATCTGTCGGAGATGTGTCGATTACTTTCGTGCACACACCAGGACACACACCAGGTAGCCAGTGTTTTTTGGTGCAGCAACGCTTGGTCGCTGGCGACACTTTGTTTCTAGATGGTTGTGGTCGAACCGACCTTCCCGGTGGAAATCCGAGCGAGCTTTATCAGAGTCTGCAAACGCTCGCCGCAATGCCTGCAGACACAATCGTCTGTCCTGGTCATCAATATTCTGCGTTATCGAGTGCCAACATGGGCGACGTAATCGATACGAACCATGTCTTTCGTCCCAACTCACAACAACAGTGGCTTGAATGGTTCGGGAACTAACTAAAAACTGCGTTGACGATTGCGCTCAGACCTGTCGCGAACAGCAACATAAGCACAAATCTGCGAAAATTTTCTGGGTCAAATCTTTTGCGCAGCCGGAAACCCAGCCCAACACCGACCCCCATGACTGGTAACGCCATCAGTGCCAGTAAAACAGCGTCGGTCGTGAGTTTTCCATCGAGCGCAAAGACCAACAGCGTCAAAAAATTCAAAATCGTAAAAACGCGGTTCAAGACAGCCCTGAAATTCTCGGGTGAATAGTGTCGCGAGTGCAACAAAAATACCAACGGCGGACCATTCGTAGATGTGGATGTCGACAGGACACCAGCAAGAACCCCCATCGAATAGTCGAACGCCAGTGGTAGGCGGCGAAGATCAAATTCTCGTGAACTTAGAGTGACGCCGAACAGAACGAACACACCGAGCAGCATTTTCATCAAACGTGCGTCAACATTGTTCAACAACCAAAGTCCGAATGGCAGACCAAACAAAGATGAAAATACCAGGCGCCGCGATACTTCACGCGCAATGATTGCGCGCGACTCAATCCACTGGATACCGCAACTAACCGTTGAAACTACTGTCGCTGTCACAACTGCCGTAGGCAGGTCCACAAAAAATATCATCAATGGCACGGAGATGAGACCAAAGCCAAACCCAAAAAGAGTTTGAATCAGAGCCGCAACAAAAACGATCACGGCAACGGCGATATAAGCGGTCAACGGCATCTAACCCAATATTTTATGCGACTAGTTCGTGAGCACGTCAAGGGCAGAGTTGAAAACCTGTGTGTGAAGGTCGATGTCTTGCTGGGTATGAAATGGTGACAAAAGTGCCATGTTATGAAATGGCGTGAGCAAAATACCCCGATTCAACGCCCACAGATGCATGAAATTTTCTAGCACTTCGTCGACTCCGGCCGCCGCCTGCGCACCATTTTTTGGTGGCGCACAAAACCAATATTCCGCACGACATCCGAGTTGTTGCACGCTCCAATCAAGATGGTGTGTGTTGACCGATTTTAAGACACCTTCTGTCCATCGTGTCGCTAGAGCGACTGTTTTTTCAAACTGACTCGCCAGTAAGGAGTTTGACAATGTTGCACGCACCGCGGCCATAGCCAAAACGCTGCCCGCTAGGGTTCCGCCCAAACCTGAGACATCCACATCGTGACTTGCAAGTGATTTTTCAGCCTGTGCGGCGAGTTCACCCGACAAGCCGTACGCAGCAACTGGAATTCCCCCGCCGATCGTCTTGCCAATAACAAGCATGTCAGGCTCGAGGTTCCAAAGTTTTGTCGCTCCGCCTGGTCCGGCACAAATTGTGTGGGTCTCATCAATAATTAAAATCACACCGTGCTTTCGAGTTAATTTACGCACACCAGCCAGATAACCCTCTTCGGGCAGCACGATGCCGATATTGGTTAGCGCAGGTTCAATGAGCATGCAGGCGACATCTCCGAAACTAAGTTGTTCATCCAGTTTTTCTAAGTCATTGAATGGCACGACTCGCGTTGTCAGCGACGGATGAACCTGTGGCCCGATCGCACCATGACGCGAAATTGTCGAACCTTGCTGATCGGCGATGACCAAAGTTTCATCAACTGTCCCGTGATAACACCAGTCATGAACGAGGACCTTCGGACGCTGAGTCAAATGACGAGCAAGTCTGAGTACAAATCGATTCGCATCGGTTGCACTTATCGAAAACTGCCACTTCGGCAAACCAAAGCGGCGCGTCAATTCTTGACCCACCCAAGTTGAATCGGTGCTGGGCAACATCACCGTTGAACCACGCTTGAGTTGAGCCGTGATTGCAGTTGTAATTTCATCGACTGCATGACCGGTCATTGAGCCCGTATCACCGAGACAGAAATCTACGTATTCAATCCCATCGATATCTGTAAATCGCGCTCCCTGTGCAGTCTTGACAGTGATCGGAAACGCTCCAGACCAGCGCTTCATCCACGGCATCGGCACACCGCCGATCAACGACTCGTCGGCGGCGATAGCGGCTTGCCGTGAGCGCGGGTGCAGTTCAATGAAGCGCTCTTCTTCTTTGGCGAGCACATTCTCAAGTTTCGCCCGATCTATCACCTCTCCATCATGGCAAATTTGGGTCTAATATTGTTAGGTGCCCTTGGGAAATTTTCGTAATAAACATTTGGCGCTGAAAGTTAATTTTGCCCGCCTAAATCAACGAATTAATACCCTCGCCGAGATTTCTCCGATCGACGGTGGTGGAAACTGCCGTCTAGCCCTTACTGATGAAGACAAATACGGGCGAGATTTGGTCGTTTTTTGGATGCGCGAATTGGATCTCGAAGTCTCAATTGACACGGTCGGCAACATCATCGGTGTATGGAATGTCGGCAAAGGTGCACCCGTGATGTCGGGATCACATATTGACACGGTGCGAACTGGTGGTCGTTTCGATGGCTGCTATGGCGTTCTCGCCGCACTTGAAGCAATACAAACCTGCCAAGAAGCAAAAATTGCGCCACCCCGACCGCTCGCAGTTGGAATCTTTACCGACGAAGAAGGCTCACGCTTTGCACCCGACATGCTTGGTTCTCTCGTATATGTCGGTGGCATGGCGGTCGAACAGGCACTCGACGTTGTGGCAATTGATGGCGCAAGACTTGGGGATGAACTTGCACGCATCGGTTACGCCGGTCCCGCGCCATGTCCCGGTCTTTCACCGCACGCATTTGTCGAGTTACATATTGAACAAGGCCCGATGCTCGAAGCCAACGACATTCGCATAGGCGCCGTTACCAGTGTGCAGGGTATTTCTTGGCAAGAAGTGACGGTACTTGGACAGTCGAACCATGCCGGCACAACACCGATGTCACTACGCCATGACCCTGCGTATGTCGCCGCAGAAATCACGGTTTTTCTTCGCAACTTGGCACGCGAATTTGGTGGTGACCAGGTTTGCACGGTCGGCAAAATCGACCTGCATCCCAACCTCACGAATGTCGTTCCGGCGAAAGCGACGCTCACCCTTGACGTGCGCAATACCGATGAGAGCCTCTTGAAACTTGCAGAGACCAAGATCGCAGAATTTCTTACGCAAATCGCCGCGAGTGAAGGCGTGAAAATATCCACGCGTGAACTCTCGCGTTTCGAACCGGTAATTTTCGACGACAGGGTTATTGACTGTGTCGAGTCAATTGCCAAACAACAAGGCAACACGGTGCAGCGAATGCCGTCTGGTGCAGGTCATGATGCGCAAATGCTGGCGCGCGTCTGTCCTTCGGGAATGATTTTCGTGCCAAGCGTCAAGGGCATCAGCCATAACCCTGCAGAATTCACACAAGATGCAGATCTTGAGGCCGGTGCGAATATTCTGTTGCATACGATGCTTGCACTTACGACGCTAGAAAGTCAGGATCAGTAATAATGGCGCGCAATCTGCATGTCGCCGCTGCGCAACTGGGTCCGATACAAAGAAATGACGATCGAAAAACTGTCGTCTTACGACTTATCAGTCTGTTGCGCGAGGCTCACTCTAGAAAAGTCGAACTGGTCGTGTTCCCAGAGTTGGCACTGACTACATTCTTTCCACGTTGGTTCGTTGACGACATCTCGCAGGCTGATCACTGGTACGAAACCCAAATGCCATCCAAAGTTACTCAGCCGCTATTTGATGAGGCCAAAAAACTAAACATCGGCTTTTGTCTCGGTTACGCCGAACTGACAAAAACTGGTGAGCGCTTCAACACGCAGATTCTCGTGGACCGCAACGGCACGGTGGTGGCAAAGTATCGCAAGGTGCACATTCCGGGTCACGAACATCACGAACCTGATCGACCGTTTCAACACGCCGAGCGCTACTACTTCAAGCCCAGTGATGACGGTTTTGGAGTTTGGAAGGCGTTCGGTGGACGAATCGGCATGATGATCTGCAACGACCGCCGTTGGCCCGAGGCATATCGCGTGATGGGACTACAGGGTGTCGAGATGATCCTCTGCGGCTACAACACGCCATTGCATTACGTGCCAGACCCATCGCAAGACGCGCTGCAAGGTTTTCATAATGCGCTGGTGATGCAAAGTGGCGCCTATCAAAACGGTACTTTTGTCGTTGGCGTTGCCAAGGGTGGCGTTGAAGAAGGCGTCGATAGTTTGGCCGACTCAAGCATCATCGCCCCGTCGGGCGAAATTTTGGCAAAAACGGCTGGCAACGGCGACGAGGTCGTCTCGGCAATATGCGACTTAGATTGGTGCAATAACTACAAAAACACCCTGTTTGATTTCAATCGCTACCGCCGACCCGAGGTTTATGGCCGAATCACCTCGCAACGCGGTTCGATCCTTGAATAAACTGCATCTTTACAATATGTAAACCTGTACCCCAATGCGTGTATGGTAAATATGTGACCATCGACGCCACGCTGACCCCAGATAGACAAGCCGCCGATCGCGTCGCTTTCGTCGTCAACGGCACTCCCGTAACGGTTCGGGGTGATCATCCTCATTTGTTGGCCGCGTTGCGTGAAGAACTCGACATCACTTCGCCGAAAGATGGTTGCTCACCGAGCGGACAATGCGGTTGCTGCACAGTTCTCGTCAACGGCAAGGCAATTGTTAGTTGCCAACAATCGCTCGCAAAAGTTGCGGGCGCCCAAATCACAACTCTTGAGGGCGTGTCGCAAACTGAGCGCGATGCATTCGCCAATGCATTCGCTGCCTGTGGTGGTTTACAATGCGGTTTTTGCATTCCTGGCATCGTCGTGCGCGCCAAAGCCCAAATCGACAAAAAAGGTGCCGATCTCAGGCGCGAAGACATGGCGCGTCACCTCGGCGCCCATCTTTGTCGGTGCACTGGCTATGTAAAAATTCTTGATGCCATCGAAACGGTGGCTAAAGGTATCACACCGCAAATAGTCACAACCGGCGGATTAGGTGTCCGAGTCGTAAAACATGAAGCGAACAAACTCGCTCTTGGCGACCGTGACTACATCGACGACATGCGTGTACCAGGTATGTTGCATGCCGCATTGGTATTCACCCAGCACGCTCGCGCCGAGGTATTGAGCATCGATGTTTCAAAAGCGAAGTCGCAACAAGGCGTCAGCGCAGTGTTCACCGCTCAAGATGTGCCGGGCGAATTGATGATGGGCATCATCTACAAAGATTGGCCGGCGATGATTCCGGTTGGCGGCTTCACTTCATATGCTGGCGATGTCTTGGCGATCGTCGTCGCAGACTCACGAATCAACGCGCGCAAGGCAGTCGAAGATGTTGTCATACAGTACAACGTGCTGACACCGATTACTGACGCGCGCAAAGCGATAACAGATTCGCAGATCGCAGTATGGAAAACCGATTCAAATATACTTTCCAAGAGCGTCTACCAACGCGGCGACACCAACTCTGCGCTGGCCGATAGCGCCCATGTGGTTCGCGAAACTTTTTCAACACAAAGAATTGAGCATGCATTTTTAGAACCTGAGAGCACTCTCGCCGTACCGAGCCGCAGTTCGACAAATAGCCGAACACTGCACGTCTATTCGGGCGGGCAAGGCGTATGGGACGACCGCAATGACATCGCTCGCCTACTTGCGATTCCAAATGAACAAGTGACCGTCACTTTGATAACCAACGGTGGAGCATTCGGTGGCAAAGAAGACATGAGCAATCAAGCGCACGCTTCTTTGGCTGCCTGGCTTCTCGATAAACCCGTGAAATGCACACTGACTCGCGAAGAAAGTTTCTTGATCCACGCCAAGCGGCACCCGATCGAAATGGATTACGAGGCGGCGTGTGATGCCAGTGGCAAACTCACTGCTCTTCGTGTTCGGGCACTCGGTGACTCTGGCGCTTATGCCAGCGTTGGCATGAAAGTTCTCGAACGCATGGCGGGGCACGCCAGTGGGCCCTACCAGGTTCCGAATATCGATGTCGAAGCGATTGCCGCGCGTACGAACAACCCGATTGGCGGGGCCTTTCGCGGGTTCGGCGCAAACCAAGCGCAATTTGCAATGGAAGGAATTCTGGATCGACTTGCAGAAAAAGTCGGCATTTCAAGTTGGCAGATTCGATCTTTAAATGTCATCAAGCCGGGCATGGTTTGGGGCCCTGGTCAGATCATGGATGACGGTTGTCTTGGTGCCGAGATTTGTCTGAATGAAATCAAGACAGATTACGACGCAGCAATTGCATCAGGCAAAGCCGTGGGTCTCGGTCTCGGCCTGAAAAATAGTGGCCTAGGCAATGGGTTCAAAGAGATCTCAAAAGCAGTCGTACGTTTCAAGAACGACGGACGAATAGAAGTGCGGCACGGATGGACAGAGATGGGTCAAGGCATCAACACGGTCGCCGCGCAAGTTGCCGTCGAAGAATTGGGCGTGGACGCAAAACTAATTGACGTGATAGTTGACACGACCCGCGAACTCGGATTCGGTCAAACCACTGGTTCGCGCGGCACGCTGATGGGCGCCGGCGCAGTCAAAGACGCATGCCACGCCGCAATCGCCGCCGATCGTCAAGTTGAAGTAGACCATGTTGGCGAATACCGCGTGGATTGGACAAACAAACTAGGTGAACCCGGTGTTGCGAATCCGCTCATCCATTCGACATTTAGTTACGCCGCACAAATGGTCGTGATTGATCGAGATACGCAAAAAATCGAAAGAGTTGTCGCGGTTCACGACGTTGGCCGCGTGGTCAACCCAACTCTATGTGAGGGCCAGGTTGAAGGCAGCGTGCACATGGGGCTCGGCTATGCGCTAACCGAAGACTTCCCATCCGACCCAGAAACGGGCTTCCCGATCAACAAGACGCTGCGCAGTCTCGGCATCTTGCGCGCCAAAGATGTTCCACCGATTGAAGTCAAATTGATTGAGTCTGCCCAACCCAACTCGCCATACGGCATCAAAGGTGTCGGCGAGATCGGTTTGGTGCCGACAGCCGGTGCAGTCGCCGCTGCGTTGCATCATCTGGATGGTGAGTGGCGCAATAGGTTGCCGATGCGCCAAGTCAAAGACGAAGATTAGTCATGTCCTCACAGACTCGAGGTCTGGTTTGTGCGCACCATCACTTGTATTCAAGTTTGGTCAGAGGCATGCCGGCGCCAAAACAAAAATCAGCATCGTTCATCGAAATTCTCAACAATCTTTGGTGGCGAGTCGACGCTGCACTCGACAACGAGATGATTTATTGGTCGACCATGCTTGGTGCAACCGAGGCATTGATGAGTGGCACGACCTGCATCATCGATCACCATGAATCGCCCAACTGCATCGAGGGTTCGCTGAGCACGATTGCTGATGCATGCAAGATGGTTGGCGTGCGTGTCAACACCTGTTATGGCGTGACTGATCGATGGGACAATAGCCAACAATTGCGCTCGAAGGTTTCACCCCTTTCAAAGATGACTGATGCGGCAACTCGCGGTCTTGTCGAATGTGAACGATTTCTTTCATCCGGCGGTGTCGGCATGGTGGGTGTACACGCCGCTTTCACCTGCAGTGATGAAACGCTCAATGCGGCTGCTGATCTTGCCAAGAAATACTCAGTCGGTGTGCATGTTCATGTTGCTGAGGGTCTCGACGACATTCAGGCTGGTGCTCGCCTTCAATCATTGGCGCAAGATAACTGGCTGCTCGTACATGCGGTACATCTCGATCGCCCATTGCAAGGTCGCATCGTGCACAACGCTCGTTCGAATATGAACAACGCGGTGGGTTATGCCAAACCATCAGAGAAGCCGAACAAAATTCTGCTCGGCACCGATGGCATTGGTGCCGACATGGTCGAAGAGGCCCGGGTTGCTTATGCGCGGTTGCGAGAGTTTGATGTTGAGGCCGACCCAACAATAGTTTGGCAGTGGCTCGACAATTCGCTCGAATTGTTTCCTGATGCGAAAAATGACGTTGTGACATTTAATTACGATTTTGCAGACAGCCCATGGCACACGGCATTCACCACAAATATGACCGCAACCGATGTCGAAATAGCCAGCGAAAAGATTCTGGTCGGTGGCTTACCAACTCGTGTTGATCTAACTGAAGTGCGTGCAAAAGCCCATGAGCAAGCCCTACGGTTATATCAGAGGTTGTCTAAATCGTGAACCAAAAAAATCAAACCAAATCGGCACGCGTCGCACTTTATTTGCAAGATGCGCACAAGATCTCAGAAGGCATGGAATTCTCGAAATATGCCGAGAGCAAAGGCTTTGAGGCCGTGTGGCAGGCCGAAAGTCGACTCGTGCGCGAAGCCACTGTACCGATGGCCGCATTTGCGTCGGTGACGAAAACTCTCAAAGTTGGATCTGGCGTTGTCGACTGCTGGAGTCGCAATCCGGCCAGACTTGCAGCCACATTTTCGACCCTCGACGATTTGGCACCTGGTCGCGTGATCTTGGGTATCGGTGCGTGGTGGGATCCGTTGGCACAAAAAGTAGGCATCTCTCGTGCCAAACCGCTTCGCGCGATGCGCGAGATCGTCACGACGGTGCGGGCGCTGCTTAACAACGAGACTGTAACTTTCAACGGTGAGTTCGTACACCTCGACGGTGTCGAACTCGATTACGTATATCAAGATCGTCGACCTAAAGATGTGCCAATTTACATTGGTGCGACTGGCATGCAGATGATGGAACTAACGGGTGAAATCGCCGACGGTGTGGTGCTCAACTATTTGGTTTCGCCCGAATACAACCAGAAAGCCATGGAGGCTCTGACTGCTGGTGCCGACCGCGTCGGACGGTCCGTCGAATCTATTGACCGACCGCAACTCGT
>CAMDEC010000016.1 GCA_945893395.1 Bifidobacterium breve | reverse complement strand
GCATCAACTCAGGTAAAGAAGATGTCGCCAAGCGCGTGCAAGATATAACTGATGGTCGGGGCGCAGATTATGTTTTCGTCACTGTTGGCGCCAAACAAGCATTTGATTCTTCGTATGGTTTGCTTGCAAAGTCGGGCACAGTCGTTTTGGTTGGTATGCCGGCTAATGGTGTGATGTCGGAAATCGACCCTGGAACGATGGCTGCGTATAGCCAAAACATTCTCGGTTCAAAGATGGGGGCGGCGCGAATTCAGGTTGATATTCCGAATTTGATTTCGCTTTACGAGCAAGGTCGACTGAAACTAGATGAACTGGTGACCAAGACATATCCTTTAGAAGAGATAAACGAGGCAATTGCGGCTGTAAAACGCGGTGAAGCTTTGCGGAATGTGATTGTTTTTTAACAATTCAGAAATAGACAGGTGGGGTCATGAAGATTGAGAAACTGCAGACATTCGTAGTTGGCAATCCACCACCTCGAACCGGCGGTCGTTACTTCATTTTCGTGAAACTAACCACCGATACTGGCGTAACCGGTATCGGTGAAATTTATACGGCGACATATTCGCCGCAAGTTGTGTGCAAAGTCGCCGAAGATATTTTCGTTCGCTATGTGTTCGGCTCTGATCCGTTTCACATTGAAAAAATGTGGCGCCGTACCTATGGTTCGGGTTTCTCGCATCGACCAGACTTCAGCACCGCTGGTGTTGTCAGCGGACTTGAAATGGCGATGTGGGACATCTGTGGCAAAGACACAGGCAAACCCGTTTACGAATTGCTCGGCGGTCAGATTCACGATCGCTTGCGTTGCTACACATATTTATATCCGCCAAATGAGTTTGATGCCCACTCGGATCACCCCGTATACAGCGACCCAGATCTCGCTGCCGAGGCCGCCGTGCGTGAAATTGAGCGGGGTTTCACTGCGGTAAAACTTGACCCTGCTGGCCCATATTCGGTTTATGACGGCCGACAACCTTCGCTGGCGACAATTGATCGCAGCGTACGAATGGTCGCGGCGATTCGTAAAGCCGTTGGCAATCGTGCCGATATTTTGTTCGGCACCCACGGTCAGTTCACGGCATCGGGCGCGATTCGTTTGGCCAAACAACTCGAGCCGTATGACCCGATGTGGTTTGAAGAGCCGATTCCGCCAGATGCACCAGAAGAAATGGCCAAAGTTGCGGCGCACACGAGTATTCCGATTGCAGCGGGCGAACGGCTCACTTCAAAATATGAATTCGCACATTTGTTGCGCGTCGGTGGGGCGTCGATTATTCAGTTGGCAACCGGTCGTTGCGGTGGCATTCTCGAGGGCAAGAAGATTGCGTCGATCGCCGAGACTTATCACGCACAAATTGCACCGCATCTTTATTGCGGACCAATCGAAGGTGCGGCCAATATTCAACTGAGCACTTGCACGCCGAATTTTTTGATTCTTGAGAGCATTCAAGACTGGGGTGGTTTCCATGCCAAGATTTTGAAAAAGCCGATCCAGTTCGAAAACGGCTATGTGATTCCGTCGAAAGAACCAGGTCTCGGCGTCGAATTGAACGAAGAGGTCGCACTCGCGCACCCGTATACGGGCACTGACTTGCACCTCAACGAGCGCCAAACACCGCCAGACCTGAGCTAAGGCAGCGAATACCCTTAACTCGTTTCACGTCTCAAATTTGTGAGACGCTCTTAGTGATGAATTCTCCAGTGTCGACGCGGGGAATTCGACCCAGTGAACTGATGGCGATAAGGCCGTTTCGCCTCTTATTCATAAACAGTTTTTTGTTCATCCTCGTGCAGAGCACTCAGCGCTTTGCATTAGTCTGGCTGGCCCTCGAACTCGGCGCTAAATCTGACATCAGTGGGTTGATTCTTTTTGTGATGGGTATTCCAGTGTTGCTGATTTCTCTGCCCGTTGGGGTAATGAGTGATCACATGAATCGGCGCACACTGCTGATGGTCAGTCAACTTGGTGCGTTGGCGATCACGACCGTGATTGCCGTGATGGTTACGACCAAACAGATGACGATCAACTGGGCGATTATCGGGTCATTCATCGCCGGCATATTTATCGCCATCGGTTCGCCCGTGCGCTCGGCGATTGTGCCGTCTGTCGTGCCGAGAGACAAACTTGTCGGCGCGATTGCAGTCAACACGATCGGCAACAATCTTGGTCTGATCATTGGCCCAGCAGTTGCTGGTCCAGCGATTGCAATTTGGGGGATTGAAGGCGCGTTCTGGATTCAGGCGTTGCTCAACTTGTTTGGGTTTTTAGCCCTGATTAATTTGCAGTTACCCGCAAGTTTGAACACAGAGCGAAGAAGACTGCGCGAAGAAATATTTGGTGGTCTGAGTTTTATTCGTGGACACAAAGAAGTTCGGGCCTTCTATGTTCTGCTCTGCGGTTCAATTTTGTTGATGATGTCGCCATGGCTCGTTTTGGGTCCACAAATTGCAAAAGAACAGGCTGGCGCCACAGGTAGCCAGACGACATACATGTTTGCGATGCTCGGCGTGGGTCAATTCGTTACTTCTGTTGCAATCTTGCGTTACAACCACAAGATGATCCAAAAAGGTATGTGGTTCATGGTTGCTTTATGTTGGGGAAGTTCAACGCAAATTATCCTTGGGCAGTCAAGTTCGATTTTGATGATGAGCGTGATGCTCTTTGCCTGGGGAATGGGTGGTGGCTTCTATATGAACTTGAGCCAGACATTGATTCAGAACAACACGCCACCGCAGGTAATGGGTCGAGTGATGGCGATTCATTCGCTTATATTTTCGGGTCTCGCGCCACTTGGCGCATTAGCCGTTGGCATTATCGCCCGAAACATTGATTCTGCGCCAACAACTTTTTCAGTTACAGGCTTGTTGATGTTGGTTGTGGCTGTTTACTTCTTGGTCACAAAGAAAAATCTTCGCGCGATGTCATGATCGCGAGAATAATTTTTAGTTAGCGACGACCCGAATAAATTGCGGCGAGTTGGCGGCAAAACTATTTTGTAGCGCCGTTGCCAACTGTTGTGGCGTTGTGACTTGCGTTGTGGCCCAGCCGAAACCTTGGGCGATTGCAACCGGGTCATGCGAAGAAACATCAACACCCATTTGTGGCGCGGCGACATCGTCGAATGTTTCGCGGATTTGCTCGTAGCCGCGGTTGTCCCATAACAGCAAGACAATTTTGCTGTTCAGATCTTTGGCGGCTGCCATCTCAGCAATGGTGAACAACCAACCGCCGTCTCCGACGATTGCTAAAACTGGTCGAGTTGGCGCGGCGATACTTGCGCCAATCGCCATCGGCAGCGCGCAACCGAGAGTGCCAAAGCCATATGGTGCGAGCCGAGAGCGTGATTGTGTTGCTGGCAACCACCAGTGCGCGCTGTAGGCCAATTGTGTTGAGTCGAGTGCGACTATTGCATCACTTGGCAGGTTGTCTTCAATTGTTTGTAGCCACGGCACGAATTTGGTATTTGTCTTTGTTCGTGCATGTTCGCGCCAAGTTTTAGCTCGGCTTTCACCCGTTGGTGACGCTCGCTTTGTGATTTTGGTTGTTAGTTCGCGCAGCGTAACGGCCGCGTCGCCAACAAGTGCAACGGTCGGCAATGTACGTCGAGATATTTGTTCTGGGTCAATGTCGATGCGCACGACTTTGCCTGCGAAATTCAACGCGCGGCCGCCGTTATAAAGGTCTGTGTCTGAAAGTTCTGTGCCAATCACAACTACAACATCAGCCGACTCAACATCGCGTTGCACGCGGCCAAAAACGAGGCAGTTGCCGGCGCACAACTCGTGGCTCGACGACATCACGCCTTTGGCATTGCCAGTTAGCAGAACTGGTGCATCGAGAGACTGTGCGAACGCGACAAGTTCTGAACCTGCACTAACACAACCGCCGCCAGCGATCACGACCAGGTTCTGTGCGGAGTTGATTATTTCGACGGCCCGCATGATTTCGCTCGGCGATGCAGTTGGTTTTGCCGCGGTGAGTTTCTTTCGCGCAAATCTCGAACACGGCTGGGCAAGAACATCCATTGGAATTGCGATATGCACAGGTCGTGGCCGTGATGAAGAAAAAACATTGAAGGCGCGCTCGATTAGTTCTGGCAACCGTGTCGGATCAGTAACGGTTTCGCTAAATGCGCAAACAGACTCGGCGATTTTGGCTTGATCGGGCAAATCGTGCAACGGTCCGAAACCTTTGCCAAGTGCATCAGTCGGCGTGGTCGATGCCAAGACAAGCATCGGTCGTGAATCGTGAAACGCTTGGGCGATTGGTGTCAACGAATTGGTCACGCCTGGGCCGCTGATCAAAACACAGACTCCAGGGCGACCCGTGACGATCGACCAACCGTCGGCCATGAACCCCGCGCCTTGCTCGTGTCGCGGCGAAATTGCGCGCACGCCTGCTCGGTGCAGACCACGGTAGAGCTCGATGTTGTGCACGCCCGGAATGCCGAACACGACATCGACGCCGTATTCGCGGCAGAGCAGATCGATGATTGCTTCACCGACGCGAAGTTGAGTTTCAACCATGAGTTATTGAATTTCAGCCTACAATTTTTCGGCAAGGCGCCTGATTCTGCTGCAGGCGTCGCGCAAGATCTCAGAATCGACGGTTAGCGCAATACGAATATGGCCGGCGCCGCCTTTGCCGAAACTTTCGCCTGGCATCACGCTGACGTTTTGTTCGTTGAGTAGTTGCCAGGCGAATTCTTCGCCTGTGAGTTTCGTGCGTCGTACATCAAGCATGATGAACATGCCACCTTCGGGCATACGTGCGGTGATTGCTTGTGAGCCTTCAAACGTTTTGATCAAGGTTTCGGCACGCTCGCGAAAGGCAAGGCGAAGTCGTTCGACTTCGGGGTGTTTTTCGTTCAGCGCAACCGTGAGCGCGTCTTCGATAAACGGTTGCGAACCAAACAACATTGCTTCGGCGACAAGCACCAGGCGAGGGGTGACATCAGGATGTGATGCGACCCAACCGGCGCGAAAACCTGGCAGTGCGTGCGATTTAGAAATTGATGACACGGCCAAAGTGCGATGTCGTAGGTGCGGTCGATCAAACGGCGAGCAAAAAGGCACATCGAATGTCATGTCGGCGTAAACCTCGTCGCAAATTATCCATAAGTCGTGGCGCTCACAAACGGCACCTATTTCGTCGATTTCTTTTTGTGTCAGCACGGCGCCAGTTGGATTGCTCGGTGTGTTTAAGAGTAGAACTCGCGTGCGCTTGGTGATTGCTTGTTCGATTGCTTGCGCGGTGACATGAAAATTGTCTTCGGGCCGCGTAGCGACTGGCACAAAAGTTGCCCCCGATGCAGCGACCAAACCTTCGTAGGTTGCGTAATACGGGTCGGGAACGAGAACTTCGTCGCCGGTTTGAACAAGAGTTAACAGCGCGGTGCACAAACCGTTTTGTGTGCCGGCGGTGTACAGGACTTGCTCTGGCGTGACGGGCACACCGGAGCGTTGCGTGAGATGATTGGCGATTGCGACAAGCGTTTGCGGTTCGCCTTGACCGTGTGCGTAGCGCGTGCGACCACTACGCATTGACGTAGCCGCCGTATCAATCACGCTCGCTGGCGGTGGTAAATCTGGTTCGCCGATCGATAAAAGTATTATCGGCTCGCCCAAACTTGCCCGACGCAAACCTTCGGCGTGAACCGCCCACTTGGCGGCGCCTAATCCACTTAAGCGATCAGAGATTGGAGCGAACTTCATAACTATCTAATCTACGATTATCAAGCGAGCAAAAATTGTTGCCTGAATTTGCCGAACATTGGTGGAGCTGGGGGGAATCGAACCCCCGTCCATCAGCCGTTGAGCGCCCGTGATACGACTATTCCCACTGTGGTGCTGTCGCAACACCGTCGGCGGGTCGACTACTTAGTTACCTAAGTCGCGGAACGTCTTTCCGTACGGTCATCGGTCTTTCCCAATGTCATCGGTCTTTCCCAATGTCATTCCCCGCTTCTGTTGCCGGGCTGCGGTGAATTGGCCCCGTGCGACCTTGCGGCTCACGGTTGCTCTCTGCCACTTAATTAGGCGGCGAGAGCGAACTGCTTGTTGGCAGTTATTTTTTTGCCCCGTTTTACGAGTCTGAGCAACTCGAGTCGCACGCTCGAACATCGAATCTGACGTCGAAACCTGTCAGCCCCTTTGAACTTACGTAACGACCAAATTCTACGACACGAGTGTTGCATTTTGTAAACGGATTTTGATTCACGCGTAGCCTCGAGTAAATAGCGGAATATGAATCCCAGTAAAAACAACCACATATATACGTCAACGGCGTCAGGCACACAACCTTGATGTCATCTGTTGACATCAAGTTGACAGTAAACACAAAAATGGCTAGAGTGATCGTTAATTGATCGGAGGTTTTGTGGCAAGTTTCGGAGTTAATCTCAATAACCGCGAACCACTTATCGCACCGCAATACTCAATTCACGATGCACTTGACCTTGCAGAGTTGGTTGAAAAACTTGGGTTTGATTCGGTTTGGGTAGGCGACAGCCTGTTCTCAAAGCCACGCTACGAAGCGATTAGCTTATTATCGGCTATTTCTCAACGCACTTCGCGCGTCAAGCTTGGTACCGCATGCTTGGTTACGTCTACAAGAAATCCTCTGTATCTTGCACTTGAATGGGCGACGCTTGATGTGTTATCAAAAGGACGCACGATTCTTGGTGCGTGTATGGGGAACCCCGAAAATGGCGTTCGCCGTGAATTCGCAGCTTTAGGTCTTGAATTTAAACACCGTGCCGACATCTTTGAAGAGGGTCTTCAAGTGCTTCGCGATCTGTGGATCAACGGCAAGACTAACTTTCAAGGCAATCACTTTAAATACGACAACGTTGAGTTTTATTCAGGTACAGAGATGGGTCCACTGAAACCAGTACAAAGCCCTCCGCCAATTTGGGTTATTTCAAATATCCGATTAACTGGCGACCTGCCTAGCGACCTAGCGACAAAGCGTCTTATCCGATCATGTCGACGCATTGTTGAACTAGGTGAAGGATGGATGACATGCTGCCGCGCGATGCACCCCGACGAGGTCACTGAACAGCTCGGATACCTCAAAAAAGCTGCCGACGATTTCGGCACAGACATCTCGAACAAAGCAATCTCGTATCAGGTGACGATGAATATCGGAGAATCTAAGCAAGCAGCCCAGGAGGCTTTCAGCAGTTACATCTCGCAGTACTACCCAGAGCTCAGCCAGCAGATGGACTTATCCGAGTGGGGACCAGTCGGAACTCCAGATGACATCATCAAGTGGCTAAAAGAGTTTAGCGCTGCCGGTGTCACCGACTTTATTTGTCGCTTTGGTGATCTTGACCAATTTGGGCAGGTTGAGCGTTTCGCTAAAGAAATTTTGCCACACTTTAGGAAGTAGTGAAACATTTAAACAAGTACGAATCATTATCCAATCAAGTTGAGATAGGAGAAAAAGATGGGTTACTTAGACGAAGAGCCACGCACAGAAGCCGACATGCGCAAGTCTGCGGAATTGATCGTGGATACATGTTTTGGTGTTGAAGAAGATGATGTGGTCACAATCATCACTGATAATCGACGCAAAGAAGAAGCAGAGATGGTTGCTCAAGTAGTTTCCGAGCGTGGTGGCTGGCCGATTGTGATGAACAACGAAACTCAAGTTAGTCGCGGGTTGAAAGATACACACTTTCCAATGGTTCCACCCCGCAACTTGCATCAAGCAATGGTGACCTCAGATGAGATCATTATCATCACCAATCTTGAGTGGGCAAATAGATTCGCCCATGTCAGCGCTGTTAAAGAATCCTGCCTTGCCAACGCCAGAATTGGTTCAGTTGAGGAAGGCTTTGGTCGTTGGACGATTAGCGTCTCTGACATTGAAAAGACCATTGTCAATGCCCGTAATGCAGTGGCGATGCTGGAAGGTGCGCGGCGAGTTCGCGTGACGACACCAGGTGGCACCGATGTAACTGTGAGTATCGAAGACAGGCCGGCACTTGAAGTATTACCACGCAAAGAACGTGGCAAAATGATGGGTCCTGTTCCACTTTGGGGCGAAGTTGCATACGCCGCAGTTGAAGATCAAACAAACGGCAAGATTGTGATTGACGGCAACATGCTTGGTATCGGTGTTCCGACCAATGTGAAAAACCCAATTACTTGGCACGTTGAAGATGGGCGATATAAATCAATTGAAGGCAAAGAAGAGGCAACTAGATTACGCGACATTGTGCATGGCGTAGAAGGTGCCGATGTAGTTGCAGAGTTCGCATTTGGTACGAGCGATTTCTCTCCCCTCGGATCACCATCCGAAAAAGGACGTAAGGGCACCGTGCATTTCGCGCTCGGCGATAATTGCAATTGTTACCCGGGTGGTCAAAACCATTGCCGACTCCATCTTGACGGTGTGATGCACAACGCAACTCTTGAAATTTTAGATAGCGGAAAATTCATTCTTAAGGATGGGGTATGGCAACTGTAGAAGGCGTTCGTGTCGTAAGACTCGGAGACGTCGCTCCAATAGCTTTGCCAGGCGATAGTTGGAGTCGAGTGCTTATCAATTCGTCAACGGTTGGGACAAATGAAGCGTGCATGGGTTACTCAGTGTTCACTCCCGGCATGGCCACAGATGACTTGTCACATGAAGTTGAAGAACTTGCATACGTGGTTTCGGGTTCAGGCGAATTACGAATGCGCGATGGAGTAATGACTATCACCGAAGGTAGTGCGGCATACATTGCCCCACATATTTGGCACACTGTTGCCAATACTGGAACTCAAGACTTGGTTATGGTTTTTGCGTTCACTTCATCCGACTACCCACCAACCGAGCATGCGCCGTCGAGAAGCCACTAATGATGTCGCAGCAGACGCCGATTAAGTCGTGGCTTCCGAGTGATCGACAAGAGGCTGCGAAACTGGTCGCCTTAGGTTCACAGATAGTTTCCACACTTGGTGAAGATCTAACTTTGGGCCATGTCAGCGTTCGACATGAGTGTGGAAACCTAATTTCAATCAAGCGCAAAGGAATTTCTCTCTGCGAAGTTACTGCGAAAGACGTATTGATTGTTGACCTTAATGATCCAGAGACTTTAAGGGTACCAGAAATGCACCTTGAAGCGATGATACATACCGAAATATATCGCGCACGACCAGAGGTTGGCAGTGTCATCCATAGCCACCCCATGTACTCGACTGCATTAAGTTCAACTTCCGCTAATTTAGAATTTCTGACTCATGATTCGGTGCTATTTCATGAAGGAATCGGGCGTTACAACGATTCTGCGCACTTGATCATGACCGTAAGTCAGGCCCAGCGAGTTGCAGAAGTATTGGGTCAAGGTCGCTCCGTTTTGTTGCAGAATCATGGCGTTGTATTTGTTGGCGAAGATATTCGCTGGGCGATTCTGTCGGCTATCACACTTGAACGTGCACTCAAGTTGCAGGTTATTGCCGGTCAACTCGGCAAACTTAAACCAATCTCACTCGCCGAGGCCAAAAAGATTTTCCCAGTTAAATATCAAGACAAATTCTTGACTGAGTATTGGGATAGGTGGGTTCGTGAGTTGGGTGTGCACACGGAGTCGCAAGGAGTATGAGCGAACCAGTTGAGAAATTCTTATGTGTCGTGAACGGCAAACAGCAAATTATGGAAGTCCCGGATAACACATTGCTTCTTGACTGGATACGTACTGACCTGGGTCTGACAGGTACCAAGCAATCGTGCGAAGTGCAAGTGTGTGGTGTTTGCACAGTGCTAGTTGATGGAGTCCCAGTGAGCGGCTGTACGACGCTTGCATACGAAGCCCGTAATTCAAATGTGATGACAATAGAAGGCATCCGTGGAACTGCGTTTTATCAACGAGCCGAAGAAATATTTATGCGTCACTCGGCAGTGCAGTGCGGGTTTTGTAGTCCTGGTTTTATTTTGACTGTGTTCACTTTGGTTAATGCGGGCCGAAAGTTAACTGAACACGAAATAAAACAAGCTTTGCATGGCAACTTGTGTCGATGCACTGGGTACAAATCTATTTTCGAAGCGGCAATTGAAGTCATCAATTCCGAAGTTGGTCTAGGCAAATAATGTCGGCACCAACTATCGACGAACGTGATCTTAGGGTCGAGTCAGGAGCAGTCGGTGTCAACCATGATCGCATAGACGGTCCGAGCAAAATTAGTGGTAAAGCACAATATGTCGGCGATCTCAATGTCCCTGGCATGTTGTATGGCAAAGTGTTCCGAAGTCAGATAGCGCATGGACGAATCACGCGTCTTGATGTCTCTATCGCCGAAGCGATGGACGGCGTCGTTGCTGTTCTCGTTGGCAGTGACCTCACAGATATCGATCCCTTCTATGGACACGCCATCCGAGACAGGCCGATCGTTGCACTCGACAGAGTTCGATTTGTTGGCGAACCAATTGCCGCAGTTGCCGCAAAGACGATGGCCCAAGCTGAAGCGGCTGCAAAGTCAATCATTGTCGAGTTCGAAGTGCTACCAGTGGCTGCAGATTTAGACACAGCCCTCGCCGCTGATGCCCCGATTATTCATGATGGTAAGACCGCTGCAGGGTTCGCACATGGTCTCGGCAACCTGCCAGATCGTGACGGCAATATTTGCTATTCGTATTCACTCAACACTGGTGATCTCGGGTCGGTCACTTCGGCCGACAATATTGTTGTTGATCACGAATATATTTTTCCTGCGGTGTACCAATATTCGATGGAGACACACGCGGTAATCGCCGAACATACGGGTACTGAGATTCGACTTTGGGCAAACTGCCAACACCCATTTCTAGTACAGTCTGAAATTGCGACATTGTTTAATCTTCCGATCTCGAGTGTTCGCATCAACGTGCCATACCTTGGTGGAGGTTTTGGAAGTAAGTCGTACACAAAAATGGAACCAATTGCCGCTGCGCTGGCGCGAAAAGCAATGCGACCTGTACGAATTGTCAACGAAGTAAGCGAGTCGATGGTGACAACGCGACGCCACAACATGAAGTGTCGGATGGTGACCACCGCCAAGAGCGACGGAGAATTAGTCAGTCGCGATGTGCAGATCTGGTTAGATACAGGTGCCTATGCCGATAACGGTCCGCGAGTAACGGCAACAGCAGGAGATGCCGCAACAGGACCTTATCGCTGGCAGGCGACACAAGTGCGGGCGCACTGTGTTTACACGAACACGGCTCCATCTGGCTCGTATCGCGCATTTGGCGCAACACATCTGCAGTGGGTTGGTGAATCACAAGTAGATGAGATTGCTCGTCGCGCCGGTCTTGACCCGCTTGAAATGCGTCGACGCAATCTTTTGCGTCGCGGCGAAGTTGTTCGCGTAAATGGTAAACCGCTCGATGCAGATCTGATTGGTGACATTGAAAAGGTCGCTGCTTCACTTGGGTGGGGAGAAGAGCGCAAACAGAATCGCGGTAAAGGAATCTCAGTGGGTCTACTCGCAGCCGGTGCACACCCTGTTTCGATGGCTTCGGTGCGCATGGACGCAACCGCTGGAGTGAGCGTGTTAGTTGGTAGTACAGAAATGGGTCAAGGCACGCGCACGGTGATGGCTCAAATCGCCGCACAGGTGCTGACGGTGCCGATGTCAACGGTCTCGGTACCCGAGGCCGATACGAGATTCACTCCGTACGACCGTTCGACAGGTGCGAGCAGATCGACCACCGTTGCCGGAAAAGCAGTTGAGCGCGCGGCGTTAGCAGTTCTTGCATTGTTGTTAGAAACCGCAGGCCAAATATTTGGCGTAGCCGACGTTTCGAATTTGGATGTTGTGGATGGATCAATCACCGATGGCAAACTTTCAAAGACATTCAGTCAAATCATTAAAAAGCGATTTGGTTTCGTAGGCGGTGAATTGATTGGTCACGGAGAGGTAAAACCAGAGGGAGGCAGTGGTTCGTACGAAGAGGGTCCAGTGTTCTGGGAAGTATGTATCGCTGGCGCCGAAGTTGAAGTCGACAAAAACACTGGTGTTATCAAAATAATTCGCACATCAAGCGTTGCCGATGTTGGTCAAGCCATAAACCCTGCACAAGTAGAACGACAAGATGAAGGCGCAACTCTGCAGGGGATTGGTAACGCATTGTTTGAGGAAATCTTGTACTCAAGCGAGGGCGATTTACTCAATGACTCGCTTCTTGACTATCGCATTCCCACTATTTTGGACATGCCCGAAACTATGAACTGCATTATTGTTGAAAACGGAGACGGTCCAGGACCGTTCGGATCGAAAGGTTGTGGTGAGGGTGCGCTTGCAGCGATACCCGCAGCAATAGTTAACGCGCTTGGAGACATCGGTATCGAAATGTACGAGTTGCCGTTGACGCCCGAGCGAGTTTGGAAACGAATTCAAGAAATTCAAGAAATCCAAAAATCAAAATAGCGAAGGGGAAAACTATGAATGTATACAAGAAGGTTGCGATTATCGGGACTGGCACAATGGGCCCAGGAATGGGAGCAGTGTTAGAGCGAGCAGGTTGCGAAACTCGGCTGTATGACGTCAGTCAAGCAGCGTTAGACAAAGCTGCCATTGTGCTCAATATTGCTCGTGGCGTATTGGATCGACTTGAAGCTCCACAAACAGCTGGCGGCAGCATCCGATTTTGCACTGAACTGGCAGACGCCGTAAAAGACGCCGACCTAGTTATCGAAGCAGTTCCAGAAAAGTTAGAACTAAAGCATGAGGTCTTCAACCAGATTCTCAAGTTGGCACCGGCACATGCTGTACTTGCATCAAATACTTCAGGCATTCCAATCACCAAAATTGCTGAAGGTTGCGATAGTGGTACTGAGCGAATTATCGGTATGCATTGGTCAAACCCGCCACACCTGATTCCGTTGATTGAAGTGATTCCGGGTAATGGCACAAGCGACGCAGTCACGCAACAATTAATGAAATTCTCCGAGTCGTTTGGATACAGTGCGGTGCTCGAAAAAGAGGTTCTAGGCTTCGTCGAAAACCGTATTTTGTATGCGATCCTTCGCGAATGTGTTGACTTGGTAGAGCGTGGGATAATTAGTCACAGTGACATGGACACCTGCGTTAAGTGGGGAATCGGTTACAAACTCGCGGTCATTGGGCCACTAGAACTGATCGACATGGCCGGCTTGGATATTTATCGAAGCGTCGCGTCGTACCTCAACAAGGATCTTTCGACTGCATCAGAGGTATCACCAATGATCACCAAGATTGCCGATCAGGGTCGCCTCGGGATGAAAACTAAAGGTGGAATTTATGACTACACCGACGAGCAGATCGCAGCCAAGGGTGCAGCACGCGCGGCCAAACTAATCGCAGTACGCAAGGTTCTGTCGGAGTAAACAATGCTTGTTCCATCATTTGAGATGCATGTAGCGAAGTCGGTTGAGGACGCAATCAAGTTGCGTTCTGAATTTGGCGACGACTCTAGTTTCTACGCTGGTGGAACAGAATTGTTATTGGTGATGAAGCTTGGGCTAACAGATCTTGCACATCTCATCGATATTAAACATGTCGAAGAATTGAGTTCGATCTCGATTGACGAATCCGGAGTACGTATTGGTGCAGCAGTTACGTATCGAGAGATCGAAAATAATCCAATACTTAAATCTGATCATCCTGAATTTGTACAAATGATTAGTGGTGTCGCCAATTTGAGGGTGCGCTCGGTCGGCACGTTAGGTGGCAACTTAGCTTTTGCCGATCCCGCGTCAGACCCAGCTACTTTTTTGCTCGCGGTAAAAGGCGAGCTCGAGATTGGGTCGGTCAATGGCAAGCGTCGTCTCGTGCCAATGGCTGGTTTTCAGACTGGCCCATATCAACCGGACTTAGCAGAGAATGAAATGATTGTTTCAATTCGATTGCCACGCAATCTAGCTGGGGGCATTGTTGTACATGAGCGAATGAAACTCAAAGAGCGACCAAATATCACGGTTGCAGTGTTCGCAGCTGTTGCCAATGACAAAGTAACCGAAGCAAGAGTTGCGATTGGATCAATTGGGTTGGTTCCAATTTGTATTCCTGAAGTGAACAAGTCACTTGAGGGAGCTAGTCGCGCCACGTTAAGCGAACGCCTTCGCCAGGCAGCGGAGATTGCGAGCACTGAAATAACACTCTTTGACGACGCCAATGGTTCTGTCGACTACAAGCGACATCTGGTTAAGCATTTTGTAGAGAAAGTAGCGCGTCGCGCAATTGAAGCAGTGTTATTAAATTAAGTAAGTAGTTAGGGCTAATGTAACAGCAGTCGTCTTATAACTTTGAAGGGGGAAGAGAAATGAACGATACAAAGGTGTACATACTTGACGGTGGGACGCTTGTCATTGATGGGTTCCATGTTTTTTGGAATCGAGGTCCGGCAGGAGAAGTTCGCTTCCCGTGTTACAGCGTGCTCGTCGATCACCCAGAAGGCAAATTTATTTTTGACACAGGATTTGACAAAGAGCATGTAGAAAAAGTGCTTCCATTTGAAAAGCCAATGCAGACAGATGCACAGACTTTGCCAGGGGCGCTGCATGGCATCGGCCTCGAGCCAAGCGACATTACGCACGTCGTCAACTCTCACTATCACTTCGATCATTGTGGCGGCAATAAGCATTTCCATAATGCCACCACCATTTGCCACAAAGCAGAGTTAGAGGGTTATCACAAACCCCAACCGTTTGAGCATCTTGGTTACTCTGATAAGTCGTTTGATGTAGCGACTGACATTTATACACCGCGGTATGAAACAGTTTCAGGTGATGTAGAAATCGCCAAGGGTGTTCATCTGATGGAAACACCAGGACATACCAAGGGTCATTACAGTATGCTCGTTGAACTTAAGGGTCGACGTCCGATGTTGTTCACCGCCGACGCGTGCTACAGCAAGAAAAACATGGATATGAACTGCATTTCGAGTTTCCATCTTGACCCAGTTGCGAGTCTCGAATCAATGGGACGCTTGACGTCGTTAGCCCAGCAACATGATGCTGAGTTGTTTTTCTCACACGACCCCGACTCATACGGCACTTACCTTCAGGCACCTGGTTATTACTCTTGACTTCTGAACCGCTATTTACACTGACCGCTGGTCCGGTACAACCAAGCGCCGAGACTATTCGCGCGCTGGCAACACCGATTTACGACCAATTCGATCCATATTTTCTTGATCTGTATGAATCAACGGTTGAGAATTTGCGAATCGCAATGGGAGTTACTTCGGCGCCGGTGATTTTGCATGGTGAAGCTGTATTAGGACTTGAAGCCGCAGCAGCATCGTTGATCACACGCGATGACGTCGTGCTCAATCTTGCATCTGGCGTTTATGGCAAAGGATATGGGTATTGGGCAGCTCGTTACTGTAAAGAACTAGTTGAGATTGAGGTTCCATACAACCAGGTGATCGACCCCGACGAAGTTGAAAAGATGTTTAAACTGCGTCCAGACATTGCGATCGTCGCTGTCGTTCATTCTGAAACACCTTCAGGAACGTTGAACCCTGTCAAAGAAATAGCAGCGGTGTGTGCTCGGTATGGTGCTCTTCTAATTGTTGATGCAGTGTCTTCATTTGGTGCGACCGAAGTTGATTTCGAGGGATGGCCAGCAGATCTGGTTGTTGTTGGTCCGCAAAAAGCGTTGGGTGGCCCGCCGGGTCTCTCGTTGCTATACGTCAGCGATCGAGCATGGAAAAAGATTGAAGCAAATCCAGATGCCCCAGTTGCGTCAATGCTGAGCATTAGTGATTGGCGCAATGCACATTTGGCATCAGTGAAGTTTCCGTTTACGCCGTCGATTACCGAGATATATGCGCTCAACTCAACGATCACTCAATACTTGCGTGAAGGACCACAAGCTGCATGGGCACGACATGCTCGAGTTGCTTTTGCGGCGCAAGCCGGATTATTAGCACTTGGTCTTGAACTATGGCCCGACAAGCGTGAGAATTGTTCGCCTGCTCTGACTGCATTCAAGTTGCCTGCCGGTTGCACGGGTGCAGCAGTACGTGCACACGCTCGTCAACATTATGGCGTGATGGTCTCGGGCGGATATGGCGAACTTACAGACTCGTTGTTACGAATTGGTCACATGGGGCCAACCGCTTACCCCGTGTTTGTAACAGTTGGGATTAGTGCAGTAGGTCAGTCAATGAGAGATCTTGGTGTCAACGTTGATGTCGGGGCTGCAGTGTCTGCTGCAATGTCGGCAGCTTCAACTTTTACGAAATAAACATCTATCACTAAATGAAACGGAACTAAAAATGAAACCACTAGAAAATCGAATCGCAATAGTTACAGGTGCTGCACAAGGCATCGGGGCAGCTATTGCTCACAAGTTAGCAACAGACGGTGCAACAGTTGTTGTTACCGACATAAATATCGCCGGCGCAAAAAAGGTTGCAGAAAAATGTGGCGGCGAATCGTTTGCCGTAGCTACTGACGTCGCAGAAGAATCACAGGTTGCCGCTCTACATGCGGAAGTCAAGAAGCGTTTTGACCGACTCGACATTCTTGTCAACAATGCAGCGATCGTTCCGTTCACGGCATGGGATGACACAGACTTTGCCGAGTGGCGTCGAATCCACCGCGTCAATCTTGATGGTGCATTCTTGATGTCGAAGGCATCTTCAGAAATGATGCGTGAGCGTAGTTTTGGTCGGATTATTAACATCTGTTCGAATACGATTTTCGCAGGCACGCCAAACATGGCAGCTTACGTTGCTTCAAAGGGTGGCATCCTTGGATTCACTCGTGCGTTGGCAACTGAGATCGGTCAATTCAACATCACCGTTAATGCAGTAACACCAGGTCTCACTGAAACCGAAGGCGTCAAGGCAAGTCCACATAACAACGCATTCGGATTCGTCGAATCTCTACAAGCATTAAAGGGTCATGGAACCGCCGAAGATATTGCACCTGCGGTTGCGTTCCTCGCTTCCGATGGAGCCCGATGGATCACCGGCCAAACCATAAACGTGGATGGTGGCCACATGCGTCACTAGCGGTTATTCCCGATGCGATTGAAGGTGCTTGTCACGTTGTCTGTGCCCGCACTGGTTGTTGGGTTGATCGGATTAAATAGTTGTGGTTCGTCCGCGAAGAATTTATGGCCCAACGAATATGTGGCGCAGCAGGTTTTGACTGCTGCTGAGAATCGCGATATCGCCGAATTGCAGACCTTGGCTGGGTCGCAACTCATCGTCAATGTTGCTAGGCCGTCAATGACTTTCAAAGAGTTCTTGGTAGAAAATGATTTGATCCATACAATTGACAAGATCATTGCAGCAATGAGCTTTGAACCAAAACTTCGCCTCTCGCCACTTGGCGACGGCACAGTGCAACGCTTGTGGGTTTATCCAGGTTTCGCGATCACTTCGCCAACTTGTTGGTCAGAAACAGATAACAAATCAGCGATCAATCAAGATTTGTTCAGTGCCAATGAGCTTGATCAGTTCAAAAGTGATGATGCCTATCGTGGTATAAGTTTGGGTTTCGCCGAAGATGGCCAATGGGTTTTCATATTGAAAGATCGAGTTTCACGAACGCCGCCAAATGCAAAAGTCGAACAAGAATTACAGTGTGAATAGCGCTAATGACTAGTTAGTAACTAACTAGTGGCGCGTGTGGCCTGCATCTGTGACGACAGTTGAGCCTGTCACCCAGAAAGATTCTTCAGATGCCAGAAACAAGATGCTCGGCACATGGTATTGCGGCTTGGCTCGCCCTTTAATCGCCTGCATCCCTTCAACGAGATCGAAGGCTTCGTGGTGCGGGGTCTCCCAGTTGGCGTCGGTATCAGTTATCCCAGGGCAGATGTTGTTGACCGTAATACTGTATTGCCCGAGCTCGGTTGCCAGCGCACGAGTGAATGCATAAACGCCAGCTTTAGCTGCAACATAATGCACGAGGTTTGGGGTTCCGAGTAAAACCGTGTTAGATGAAATGTTGACGATGCGTCCGTAATTATTTTTGCGCATCATGTCTGAAGAACTTTTACACATTAGAAAAACACCATCCAGGTCAACTCGCAAAATCTTGCGCCAATCGTCAAATGTGATGTCTTCCCATTTTTGATACGGCACAAGTGAAGCATTATTGATCACAATGTCAAGTTTTCCGAAACGTTGTTCAACCGTGTTGTGTAGAGCGGCTACTGATTCGGGGTCTGCGATATCGGTTCTAACGCTGCAGCAAGACCCTCCGATATCTTTGGCAGTTGCTTCGCCGCGTTCGTTGTTGATATCGGCGATCACGACGGTGCCACCTTCTGCGTGCATTTGGCGAGCAGCGGCTTCTCCGATACCTCGCCCTGCACCTGTAATGATCGCCACTCGATCTGTAAACCTCATCCGATTTGTGCTCATAACAGCCCCCTTTGTGGGTCGTTTCTAGAATCCACCCGTGAATCAACTCGTGCACCAACCCTAGTCATCTACTGTAAACAGTAGGCAATTGACAGGAAGGCTAGTGAGTCGTATAGTAGGTGTCAGTACTGATCACCAATCAGTCAAAACAACAAAAAAGGGGAACATAAATGAAGTCTCAGTCAAATAGAAAGTGGATTCGACGAGCCCAATTCGTTGGCGCGATGACCATTTTGGGGTCGTTGGCCGCATGCGGTTCATCGAGCACTACTACGGATACAGCAGCAGCTCCAGTAGCAACTGACGCACCAGTAGCAACTGACGCACCAGTCGCAGTAGTTGAAGCAATCGTTAAGACAATCGCTGTCTTGGCGCCAGAAGCAGGCAACGACTTCGGTTGGAACCAGCAAGGTGTCGATAGTGCAAAAGCTGCAGCTGCAGAGTTGGGCATTGAAGTAATCGTTGCTGACAATCTTGGCTACGGCGATATCACACCAAACTTGCGCGAACTTGCAGAAAAGGCCGACTTCATCATCGCCCATGCCAGCGGTTACAACACTGCTGCGCCTGAAGTTGGTGCAGAGTTCAATAAGCCAGTCGCAATCGTAGATACTCCAAATGCTTTGAAGGCTGGTTTGGTGGCTGACTACACAGCAAGTCCAAATGAAGGCGCATACCTCGCCGGAGTATTGGCAGCTAAAACAACTCGTTCGGGAACTCTCGGAGTAGTTGTATCTGGCGAGCCACCATCGTGGAACTCACAATCAGGGGGTTTTGCTGATGGAGCTAAGTCGGTTAATCCAAAAGTTAAGTTGCTCTACTCAGTCATCGGACCTGCAGCATATGCAGACGCTGAAGGCGCGAACCGTGTAACTAAAACACTCATTGCTGCTGGAGCCGATGTTATTTTCGGTCAAGGCGACGGTGCATCGTTCGGCATGTTGTCGGCAATCGAAGAGACTCCAGCTACCGATGGTGGCAAGGTTTTATTCATTGACGTCATCGGCAACAAGACCAGCATCGACAAGGGCCATTTGCTCTCGTCGGTTCTCTGGGATTTCAAGGGTGCCTTCGTTGACATGATCAAGGATGTCAATGCAGGAACTTACGGAACTCGCAACTATGGATTAAACCTCAAGAATGGTTCTATCGCATTGTTGAAGACAGCTTTAATTAAAGATGCTGTATGGACCGAAATTGAGGCTATTAAGGCATCAATCATTGACGGTTCATTGGTTGTTGAGAACATCACAGATGCAGCAGATGTGCATGCAAGGATGTCAAAAGTTACTCAAGGTAAGTAATTAGATAGTTCGAAAGTAATTTTCTCTCATTAACGGTGTGGGTAGTTTCAATCAGTTCGCTGGTTGAAACTACCCACACCGTGTGAGTTAACGAAGAAAGTTTTTTGTTGGTGATATATAGGTTGATGAAAGAGGAGCTTTCAAGTGGTGACTGCTACTGAGCTCACTCCAACCGCTGAATTAATTGGTATTACCAAAAAATATCCAGGAGTCGTTGCTAATAGCGACATTCATCTGTCATTGCGACCAGGTGAAGTGCACAGCCTGTTAGGAGAGAACGGCGCCGGAAAATCGACTCTCATCGGCATACTCTCCGGAATGATCCAGCCCGATGCAGGCGAAATTCGCATCAGCGGCGAATTAGTGCGTTTCGAATCTCCGCGTGATGCACTTGAACGTGGCATCGGCACGGTTTATCAGCATTCGTTGCTCGTGCCCACTCTTACGGTGCTTGACAACCTACTTCTTGGTGTTGACCAAGGTTGGAAACTGGGTCGAGAAGTAGCCACGACTCGGTTGCAAGAACTTGCAACATTGCTCGACGTTGAAATTGATCCATCGGCAGTGGTCGGCGATTTGGCATTAGGTCAGCGACAACAAGTCGAAATCGTGCGCGCATTATGGCGTGGTGAAGGTGTTTTGATTTTGGATGAGCCAACGTCGATGCTGACACCGCAAGGTGCAGAGAAGTTGGCGCAAGTTGTTCGCAGATTGGTCTCCAAGGGTTTGGCTGTGGTGTTTATTACACACAAATTGAATGAAGCACTTGACCTCGGCGATCGGGTGACAGTGTTAAGACGAGGCAAGATCGTCGGCGAGGTAAGCCCTTCTGACATGCTGAGCAAAGATCGCAAAGCGATTACCAAAGAGGTTTTACAGATGATCTTTGGTGAGAGCACCAAGGCATCGAATACGACCGTGGCTAAACACGTCGCTAAGTCAGATGAACAAGTATTTCGAGTTGACCAAGTTTTGGTTGCGGGCAGTGAACTTCACCTCGTGTTAGATAAAGTTTCGTTCGCGTTAAACAGGGGCGAAATTCTTGGCATTGCCGGCATCGATGGTAATGGGCAAAAAGAATTGGCAGAGGTGTTATCCGGTCAGCGCAAAGTAGACAGCGGCGAAATCCAGCTTGATGGCAAGTCAATTCAACTTCTCTCGACTGCCGCACGGCAAGCTCTCGGTGTGCGATATGTGACTGACGATCGCCTTGGTGAGGGCACTGTCGGGCCGTTGAGTATTGCACTGAATATTGTTTTGAAGCGGGTTGGAGAAGCGCCATTTTGGCAACGGTCGTGGATCAAGAACAATGCGATTCGTGAATTCGCTCGTGTATTGATTAAACAACACGATGTTCGAACGCCAAATGAACTAGTTGCGATATCCAACCTTTCGGGTGGTAACATCCAAAAAGTTATTTTGGCGCGCGAACTTGCGTTGAATCCGCGCGTCGTGATCTACAACAAACCCACTTACGGATTAGATTCACGCACAGCTTACGTTGTTTTGGCAAGGATCGCCGAACAAGCAGAGTCTGGCGTGACAACAATTTTTATCTCAACCGAATTGAGTGAGATCGTGGCTATATGTCATCGCGTCGCGGTGATGTACCGAGGACAATTGAGTGAGCCTATCGATGTTCGACCAGGTATTGAATTGCAACTCGGGGCACTTATGACAGGATCGACAACAGTATGAGCACTAGACGCGATGAGACACAAGTACTAATCAAATGACAAACACCGATCAACTTCAAACAGCAGAAAGTCGATTCACACGGATCAGTCGCAGCACGATCACGGCGATGATTCCGGTAATCGGAGCAATTGTCATTGGTGGATTGCTATTGATGACACTGGGTCGAAATCCGTTCGTGTTTTTCGGCAACATGATTGATCATGGGCTAATCAGCTCTCTCGGCCGACAAGAGACTTTGATCAGAATGGCTCCGTTACTTTTGATCGCATCAGGACTGATGATTGCCTTTCCTGCAGGTATCTGGAACTTAGGTACCGATGGCCAATTCGTCATGGGTGGGGTAGTCGTTGCTGCGCTCGGGCCAGAGATGGCACCTCACGTCAACGGTTTCGTGCTGTTTCTCACATTGTTCGTCGTTGGTTTTGCCGTCGGAGCGATTTGGTCGCTGGTCCCCGCAATTCTCAAAGCGTGGTATGGCATCAATGAGATCATCTCAACGTTGATGCTTACATTTATCGGTCTGCGATTTTCGGCTTTACTAGTCAAGGAATATTTTTTTGACCCGGAAACAACTGTTCCGCAAACCAGAGTGTTAGCCGTTGCAGATCGACTCCCGCGAATGTTTTCATCACGCGTGCACATCGGACTTGTAGTTGGTCTCGTTGCAATTATTGCGGTGCACTTTATGATGCGCAAGACCGCTTTTGGACTCCGACTGCAAATTGTTGGTATGAATCCTAAAGCTGCGGTACATGCCGGAATGAAAATGAAACCGTTAACTATTGCCATCTTTACATTGAGTTCAGGCTTCGCCGGTCTTGCGGCAGCAGTAAACGTTGCTGGCGTAGATGGGGTTGTGCGAGCCGAATGGAATCCTGCAATCGGGCTGTTGGTAGTTCCGCTTGTTTTCCTGGCACGATTTCATGCAGCCAGCGTGATTGCATTTATTGCTGCCTTTGCGGTGTTCCAAGTTGGTGGAGAATCGGCTTCGCGAAAATCTGACATACCTAATTTCATGGTGCTAGTGATGGTCGGCCTGTTGCTGATTTTCATGGCGCTAGGTGAGTACATGCAATTGCGCTCGAGCAGAAAACATCAATCATGAACGGACTTTTTTCCGAGATATTTATTTCATCTTTGATTAGCGGTGGCGTAATCGCTGGCATCCCGTTGATCTATGCCGGTCTCGGCGAGGCGATCTCCGAACGAGCCGGTGTGCTGAATGTTGGTCTCGAAGGCATGATGATCGGCGGCGCTTATGGCGGTTTTGTGGGTGGATTGTCTTTCAACTCGACATGGCTTGGATTAATTTGTGGTGCTCTGACCGGCATGATTATTTCGTTGTTTATGGTTGTGCTGTGCGTGCGACTAAATTCAAATCAAATAGTCGTTGGTATCGCGATCACACTTGGCGCCGAAGGCGTCACCGCGTTACTGCATGGTGCAATTTACGCCGATACATACCCTCGAGTGCCAACGGTGCAACAAGTTGCAATCCCGCTTTTATCTGATATCCCAATTCTTGGCCCGGGTTTGTTCAATCACCACTTGTCGGCATATCTAGCTGTGATATTTGTTCTTTTTGTAAGTTGGGTTTTAAAGTCAACTGGGATTGGTTTGAGCATCAAGGCTGCTGGCGATCAACCCCATGCACTTGAAGCGGCGGGTGGTGACGTGCATCGAACCCGCACTATCGCAGTTCTTTCGACCGGTCTGCTGGCAGGTTTTGGTGGAGCGTTTATCGTTCTCGTCGGCGCAGGTTTGTTCGTGCCGTTTGTAACCAATGGCAAAGGTTTTATCGCGATCGTTTTGGCAATGTTGGTGCGGGGAAGAGTCAAGTGGATAATTGTCGCAGCTGTGCTGTTTGGAATGTCGTTGTCGTTGACAACTGCGTTGCAACTTGCTGGCATCGACATACCTATCGATCTTGTCTTGATGCTGCCGTTCGTTTTAATCATCATAGTGTTATTCGTGTTTGGTCGACGCAGCTATTTGCCAGCCGCATTGGCGTTACCTTATGACAGAGAACAGCATTAGGATCAGTTGCCATGACCCCGCGAGTTGAGTCACGAACACTCGCAGAACAGGCGTTTCATGTCATTGAGCATGCAATTCTTTCAGGAGAGTTGAAACCAGGCACCGAACTCGCTGAAGTTGATCTATCTGAAAAATATGGTGTCAGTCGCGGGCCGATTCGAGAAGCCCTCCGCCAGTTGAGCGCGGTGGGATTAGTGCAACTTACGCCTCGCCGACCAGCGGTTGTGCGGGTTTTTTCCAAAAAAGAGTTTTTAGATGGCTATCAACTTCGTGAATCTCTTGAGGCACTCGCTGTGAGACTCGCAGTCCCGCAACTTGAAGCTGCCGATATTGACTTTCTCTCAAAGTGCACAGACGAGATGGATAAGGCAACAAAATCCGACGATGTCGCGAAATATTTCGAATTAAATAATTCTTTCCACCGCAGGTTCATTGACAAGTGTGGCAACACCCAGCTGAGTGATTTTTATAATCAGGTAACGAAGCCGATGGAGCGATATCGGCGGTGGACGTTGCAATTACGTGGCGACTTGCGCTCATCGCTCGTTGAACACACTCGTGTGGTTGATGCAGTGCGCGCAGGCGATGCCGAGCTGGCAGCAAAATTAATGTCCGACCATATTCATGTTCCACTCACGCGATTGGATGAGTGGATCGATAAATAACCACCACATCAATGCCGGTGATTGGCTCCATGTATGACCCATTGGCTGGTGTTTTATTTACTGAAGCGTCGATTGGATTGATGTGGCTATAACTCAACAAGAAATCGAGTCATGGCTTTGGGAAGCCGCAAATATTTCGTGGTCCTGTTGACCCAGCCAACCTTCGCGATTTTGTTTTCCCCTGTTGTTCTTGAAGTGTTTGAGTAATACTTGGGATGAAGAACAAGCCAAAGCAGTTGCCAAGTTCGGCAAAGATATTAACGAAGAATCTGCCGCCGATTTACATTCATTTCAGATAACAAGCGGTTGCCACTGGGCCGACTTACGTCGTGCAACAGAAAATCATGGTGTCGTTAATCAAAACATCATGCAACGCATCGATGAAGCCAACCCAACTCGGTTGGCGCAAATCATTGGTAGCGTGCCGTGGGCTTACAATAATAAAAAGCCAGCAGAACGCCTTGAACGTCTAGTTGATCATTTCAGTCAACGCAACTCGGGTCGCACGCTCGAACATCGAATCTGACGTCGAAACCTGTCAGCCCCTTTGAACTTACGTAACACTTTCAGTCTACGGCGGGCCTGTGCGGTTTAGTTTGTCGAGTTCTTTCAGTCGTCTGAGTCGCGTTGGCGAGAGCTTGAGCGAGAACCAGTTTGCCTGCCCGATGGCGAACTATTTAATGAGGACTTGCCTTTGCGTTGGCGACCGGCTTCGCGACGCATTTCGAGTTTTGATTCTTTTTCGGCAATTGCCTGTCGACGATCTTCTTTTTGACGGCCTTTGGCGAGCGC
>CAMDEC010000015.1 GCA_945893395.1 Bifidobacterium breve | reverse complement strand
AGGTCACGGGCAAAGTAGGTTCGACGCAGGTCTAATTGATTTGAAAGCGACTCGACCAACTCTTTTGCGACGGCCGATGGGTCTTGACCCAACGGCACAACCAAGTAACGAATTGCCAGCGGTGAAACCAAACGACCAACACGAATCGTGTCGTTGGCGACCAGCAAATTAAGCGCACGTTGCGCAGAAACATTCATTGAGGTCTCTTGGGGCGCCCAAATTGACGTGAAACTTAACGGCCCATCGTCGGCCACACCGTAAGAGACTTCATCGGTCACATAGTTGGTCGAAACAGGCAGAAGGTCGCGATCACCAATAAACAGAGTGCGATAGTTGCCCTCAGCCGGATTGTCGGGTAGCTGAACCAAAAGTTGTGCGACCGATGTCTCGGGTTGATTCCACCGACCGTCCGTGACGCTCAATAGAGCTGGCACGATGCTCAAAACAATTGAAACTGGCACCAACAAACCCAAAGATCTTCGCCAGTCAGAGTCGCGGTGAACATTCGCTTCGGCGAACATGCTCAAACAAGTTGCGACAGAAAGCGCCAGACCACAGGCGACAATTGCCAGCATCACAGATGGCTCTGGAACCTCAAACGGCAGCAGTCCCCGATCGTCAAGCAGAATGATCAGCATCGAAAACGTCACCATTACTACGGAGCGAATCGCCCAAAGTCTGCGCCAAGATTTGGCCACGATCAAAGCACAAACGACGCAAAAATAAGCGGCAACAACCAAATATCCACCGCTCATATTGCCCATATCCAGACGTGCGAGTGAAGCAAGCCCAATTCTGCGATTCGTTACGCCATGATCGCCTGCAAGCAATAACCACCAATCCGCAGAGACGAAATGTAATGACCACGGCAAGTTTATGAAAACCGCACCCAAAATGATCACCAGCCCAACCGTGGCAGTCGTCAAAAAACTTTTAAGTGACGCGCCACCCAAAATTGAGCCGAAGCTCCACAACGCGATGGCGATCAGCGAAACAGTGACGATACTTGAAGTAAACGCAAAGACGAGCCCGAGAATCAAAATCGCACCAGACACGAGTTGGGTTCGGCGCGCAAGACCTGCTGTTATCGCATCCTGATATCGATTCAACAAATCAAAGAGCCACGGCATTGTCGCGATACATAGCAGCGCCGAAAATCTGCCGCGACCGATCGCGTCAAACGACAACGGCAACGCGGCGTAAATAACCGCGCCAACAAGACGCACGCGCGTACTAGCAAACGCACCACAAAGTCGCCACATACCGATTAGCCCGATAAAAATTGCGCCAACAATCATCAGAGTTTGCAAAAACGCAAGGCTTCCAAAAGTCACGCTCGAGCCGAGAGCCACCAACCCCAACGCGGTCGGATTCGCAGAGGCTTCACCAAAGCCACTCGACCACCAACCCGATAAGAAACTAGAAAATATTGAACCAGGTGATGCTGAGCCGACGTCGAACGGCAGCATTTCGCCAACAACCTGGGTTGAATCAGCGATTATTTTTCGGCTCCCCAAGATAACCAGCACGACAAAGACCGACAAAACGATTCCTGCGGTTCTTGTCGAACTTTGTTTCCAGCGCTTTTTCGCATCAATTGACGAAGCGATTTCTTGGGATGCCATTGCGGTACGGTGACGAAGAAATCTGGTCAAGCGCGCCGAGCCCCTCACTTGTAGTTTGGCGATTTCGCTTGCTGCTACTCGTCGCAATGGTCGCACAGATTGTCTTCGCCGCCAGATGTATGCCCCGTCGATTATCAGACCAAGGGTCGCCCGCAAACTGGCGAGTGACTCACGAAACGACCCGGCGAACACCCCGACGACGGTTTCTATTGTTGAGGTGAGCAACATTTGCAACCAAACAAATGGCAGTCGCATACGACTCGTCAGGGTCGCCACTGTTCGGGCACGATGCTGGGCTATCGCGCTTCGTGAAACAATATTCGGTGAACGACCCTCGAAATTTTGGCGATGGCGAGCGATAGCCATGGGTGCGATAAGGACGCGTGCCCCGCTCAAGTGGGAGCGCCAACAAAATTCCAAGTCTTCTCCAAAGAACGAAATATCTGGACTGAAACCACCAAGTTCAACAAACAGATCAGATCGCACGAGCATGCATGCTGAACTGACGTAGAAAACATCCCGAACCGAGTCATACTGTTCTTGGTCGCGCTCGTTTTGTTCGATGAACGGATCGACTTCCCCACATCGATCAATGCCGAAACCCACAGACTGCAAAATTGCAGGTGAATCCCATTGCATGAGTTTTGGACCGATTACGGCGGCATTTGAAACAAACAGCTCCTCGACAAGCAGCCGAACGGTTGCAGGCGACAACGCGACATCGTCGTGCATCACACAAAACAGGGAACCTTGTCCTTCTACTATCCGTTGCAACTCGTTGATCAGCCGACCAAAACCAGGATTACCCTCAACGATTCGAACTACCGCGTTGGGCAACACATCGGTGATCTGCTTCGACAGCAAACTTGCATCAGATGTATCGGCACCCGACTTGGTGACTGGTGTCGTTAAGAAAAAAACATTGCTGATATTCGGATAATCCTGACTCACGAGCCCTGCCAGTACATCTTCAAACCAAGAACCTGGTTGATGCACGACCATCGCCGTGACTACCGGCGGCGCGGACACAGATTGGCTTTGAGATTCGTCTACTGGCTCATTGCTCACGATGCCATAAGACTACTAATTTGCGACTTACTACTAACCTTGACCTCAGTGTCACAACAATCACCCAATTCACAGTTGTCGACTGACCAAAAGCGCAGCACGATTCCTGAGGGTACTGTGCCTATCGCGATCGGACTGCTCGTCGCAGGTTTGACAATTTATGTATTTTTCAAAGTTGGTCAGCAAGCACTGGGACAAGAAAAGTTTGCACCGCTTGTCTCGTTGTGGTTCGTGATGTTTGCGATCGCACCAGGCTTCTTTTTGCCCGTTGAACAAGAACTGAGCCGCGCTGTCGCCCACCGTCGTGCGCTGGGTCAGGGCACCGCACCAGTCGTGATAAAAGTTGCGCTCTTATCCGGTGCGATCGCCGTGTTTTTGGTCGTGTTGATTTTGTTGCTCTCACCGTTCATCACCGAAAATCTATTTGGAGGCAACGCAATAATCACCGCAAGTTTGGCGATCGCTGTTTTCACTTATGGGTCACTTTATTTTACGAAAGGCCTTTCATCGGGTCTTGGAAAGTTCACGGACTACGGCTTTATCGTCGGATCTGACGGGGCAATACGTGTAATCATCTGCACGATTCTTTTGATCATGGGCATAACGCAACTCACGACTTATTCGCTTGTAATTATTGGCACCCCGATTATCGGTGTACTGATAATTTATTTTGCAGGGCATCTACGCACCCAAGACGGACCACCTGCAGCCTGGTCTGAGATAACCGAAAATCTCGGGTGGTTGCTTGGTGGCTCAATTTTTGCTGCAGCACTCGTGAATGCCGGCCCGATAACAGTCGACCTACTCGGTGACAAATCTGATGCGATTCGAGTGACACAATTTGGCAATGCGGTCTTGCTAACCAGAGTGCCGTTATTTTTGTTTCAAGCGGTGCAGGCGGCGCTCCTGCCCCGGCTCGCTCGCCTGGCCGCACGCGGGGACATGACTGAATTCAAAATTGGATTTCGGCGATTGGTCATTCTCGTGATCAGTGTCGGAATTGTCGGAACTGTCGGGGCGTTTTTAGTTGGGCCATTTTTTCTGGATCTGATTTACGGCGGCGGGATCGATCGTCGTACGCTCACACTCTTGGCTCTGGCAAGCGGCATTTATATGATGGCGCTGGCAATTGCCCAGGCAGTCATCGCCTTGAACGGCCACAGACACGTGGCCCTCGGTTGGATTTTGGCGTTTGCTAGCTATGTCGTTTGTGCCTGGACCGTAAGCGATGATCTTTTTCTACGTGTCGAGGTTGCGCTTGTGGTGAGTTCGACGGTGGCGCTGATCGCGTTGGTGCTGAGTTTGCGGGCTATCTTGCGCGCTTTGACTCGTAGTCAATATCGTGTCGCACCATCATCTCAATAAGTTCATTGAAAGCAACTTTTGGTTGCCAACCAAGTTTTGTATTCGCCTTGGTGGCATCGCCGATCAACAAATCAACCTCGGCGGGACGGAAAAATCTCTTATCTTGACGCACATATTCGCGCCAGTCTTTAAGCCCTGCCGATTTAAAAGCAACCTCAAGCAGTTGCTCAATTGAATGGCTCTTGCCAGTTGCAACCACAAAGTCATCTGGAGTCGGCTGTTGCAGCATCATCCACATTGCTTCTACATAGTCGCCCGCATAACCCCAATCACGTTTTGCTTCGAGATTGCCGAGGACCAATTCGCTTTGCAAACCCAGTTTGATGCGAGCAACCGAATTCGTGATCTTTCTCGTGACGAATTCAAGACCGCGACGCGGGCCCTCGTGATTGAACAAAATGCCTGAGCAAGCGAACATTCCGTAACTCTCGCGATAGTTGACGGTGATGTCGTGGGCAAACACTTTTGCCACGCCGTATGGCGAACGCGGATGAAAAGGTGTCATCTCGGTCTGCGGGGTCTCGCGAACTTTGCCGAACATCTCGGATGAAGACGCTTGATAAAAACGAATCGGATTCTTTCGTGCGCCACCGACCAAGCGAATTGCCTCGAGCATTCTCAACACGCCAAGCCCCGTAATGTTGCCGGTCAGTTCAGCCTGATTAAACGACATTGCGACGAACGAAATTGCGCCGAGGTTGTAGACCTCGTCTGGTTGCGACGTTTCAAGCGCGCTGACAAGACTTGAAAAGTCGGCGAGGTCGCCCGGCACCAATTGGACGAATGGAAACTCGTCGCGAATTGATTCGGCTTTCGGGTTGTTTTGTCCCTTCACGAGCCCGAAAACTTCATAGCCTTTTGAATTCAAGAACTCGGCAAGGTGTCGGCCATCTTGACCCGTGATGCCGGTGATCAGTGCTCTAGCCATAACGAAGTATCAATCTAGTGGCTATGCAGCCGTACGCTCAGTAGTCGTGGTTGCAAACAAGAGTTCACTCTCGGTCGTCGTGCTCGCGGGCGGCGTTGGGGCCGCGCGCTTTTTGCGGGGGTTGGCGTTGGTCAACGAACCCCGATCAACAACCGTGATAGTCAACACCGGTGACGACACCGTGATGCACGGGTTGAATATTTCGCCCGACATCGACACCGTAATTTACACACTCGGTGAAGCAATTGATGCGCAGCGAGGTTGGGGTCTGACCAACGAGTCGTGGCGAGCGATGGAGTCGCTCAAACGGTACACAAAAGTCAGGCCAACAAATTCAGACGCTGCTTCAGACTGGTTTAACCTCGGCGACCAAGATCTCGCAACCCACTTTTATCGAACTGCGCGTCGCAAAGAAGGTGCTGACGCCTCACAAATCACCGGCGAAATTGCTCAAGCCTGGGCGATTGAACAACAAATTGTGCCAATGACGAATCAAGATGTTGCGACCGTCGTTGAACTGGCTGAAGACTGCATCGCTGGAAGGGCCGGCGAAAAAATCAGTTTTCAGGAATATTTCGTCAAGTACAAACATGGCATTGCGGTGCGGTCGATTCAATTTGTCGGCATCGAAAACGCAAAGCCAAACGCACTGCCCCAACTAAAAAGTGCCGATGCAGTCGTGATCGCGCCGTCCAATCCAATCGTTTCAATCGGCCCGATACGCGCTCTTGGCGGGTTTGACGCATCACTAGCCAAAATTAAAAACCGAGTCGTTGCTATTTCACCGATAGTCGGTGGACGCGCGATCAAAGGCCCTGCCGATCGAATGCTCAGCGAACTTGGCCACGAGTCATCGGCTCTTGGCATTGCCCGCATGTACTCATCAATAGCGTCAACTCTTATCATTGATGATGTGGACGCGAACCTGAAGCCTGCAATTGAAGAACTGGGAATGCGCTGTGTCGTGACCAACACCATCATGTCGAGCCCGCAAATTGCCAGAGAACTCGCCCAGACCGCACTCGGTTCGGTGCAAGGCAAAAATCAGTGAGCCGACTGACGATCTGGGGCGTCGAAGGGATCCCTGAAATCACGTCGCAAGATCAACTTGGCGAAATCATCGCCGACACTTGTCGCCACGAGCCAAATGGTCCACTGATTGACGACGATGTTTTGGTCGTAACACAAAAAATTGTCTCCAAAGCCGAAGGTCGCTTGGTGCCGATTGACGCTTCTGATCCACTTAGCCACAAGCAACTTGTCGAACAAGAAGCGGTGCGCATTGTGCGACGCCGCGGAGATTTAATCATCACCGAGACGAAGCATGGCTTCGTATGCGCAAATAGCGGTATCGACCTTTCAAATATTGAACGTGGCTACGCGGCGCTGCTGCCGATCGATAGCGACAAATCGGCGCGACGGATTCGCGATATCGTTCGAGCAAAAATCGGCGTGAGCGTTGGTGTGGTCATCAGCGACACTTTTGGTCGACCATGGAGAAAAGGTCTCACCGACGTGGCGATCGGTATCGCCGGCATCGCCGGCGTAGTTGACCTGCGCGGTACACCCGACTCGCTCGGGCGAATCATGCAAGTCACTGAAGTCGCAGTAGCCGATGAACTTGCAAGTGCCGCCGAACTGGTCATGGGTAAGTCTTCCGGCATTCCAGTTGCCGTGATTCGTGGTGCTGACAAGCAGTGGTTTCGTGACTCGAGAATTGGCGAACTGGTACGCCCACCACAAGAAGACTTGTTTCGCTAACTGCGCTAACTGCGCTAAACACGAAAACTAACGCTAGTTAACTTTTGCGACCGAGCAGTTCATTAATTCCGGCTTCAAGAGTCGTCCAATGCGACCAGCCAAGTTGAATTCGTGCACGGGTTGTGTTCACCGAGTTGCGTTGCAAATCAGCCGTGCGTGCCGACTCGTATTTTTCTTGCAGGGCCGAATCGCGACCTACAATTTGCCAAAGATCTTTGATTGCAGTTTGTTTGCCGGTACCAACATTGATCACCAGCCCACCACCTTTGTTCATCGCCTTGGCCAACGCATCTACTGCATCATCAATAAACAAAAAATCTCGAGTCTGACGACCGTTGCCACAAATCACTGGTTCGTTTTGATTGACTACCGCATTGACAAATGCGGCGACTACTCCATCGCTGGACCGTTGACGCGAACCGTAGACATTTGTCATTGCTAACGCGGTGAACTCAAGGTCGTAACTCTCGCGGTAAACCGTCAACAAGTCGACCAAAGTGTTGGCCATAACATGAGCCACGCCCATCGGATCCGACTTGCGACCTTCTTTAACGGGCAACTGTCGCGCGGGAACTTCGCCATAAAGCAACCCGGCCGGAAGTGCCAGAACAACTTTCTTTACGCCGTAGCGTCGTGCTACTTCAAGCACGGTCAGTAAAAGCGTCGCCGAACGCAGCATTTCAGTCGTGCGTGTAGCCCGAGATGGCAAAAGTGCCAAGTGATAGATCACCGATGGGCGTCGCAAAGCAATAAGTTCAGAGAACTCTGGGGATGAAATATCGAGGTGATGAAATCGCATCGTGCCACCCGCGGTTCGCGCACTAGCGAGATTGGCGAGTGATCCAACCGAAAGATCATCGACGACTTCGACACTGTGACCGTCGCTAAGCAAGCGATCCACCAGGTGCGAGCCGATAAAACCTGCTCCACCACATACAAGTACCCCGTTAATTTGTGCCATTAGGTTCTTTCAACTGGGATCAGGAACTTTGGCATCACGCAACACCGCGCCAGATCTGACTTCACCGTCAGCACCAACAAGGCAGGAAGTAACTTCAGCAAAAGAGCCGATGTGTCCCATCACGGCACTGTCAACAACTACTGCGTTGTCGTCGATTTTTGCACCCGTTAACAAAACTGAGCGAATGATCCGCGCGTTCTGCCCCACTGTGCAGCCTCGATCAATCGTGCTCAGCGTAACCGCGGCCGAACTTGCAACAACGGACTCGGCGCTAACTGGTGTGACAACGTGAATACTCTTGCGTTGCAGAAGTTCTACATTCGCACGCATATATGTGTCTGGGCGGCCTGCATCTATCCAATAATCTGTGGTGGCAAAACCAAACAACTGACTATCTTTTACCATTTCAGGAAATGTCTCGCGCTCAATTGACATTGGTGCGACACCAGGCATCCTTTGGAGAACCGAAGATTCAAAAACATACGTACCGGCGTTTACGTCACGCGAAGTTGACTGACCTGGCTCGGGCTTTTCGACGAAGCGCAACACTTGACCTTGCGAGTTTGTCTCGACCACGCCAAATTGCGACGGGTCATCAACTGGGGTGAGGTGAATTGTGCCTTGTGCCCCGGTTGATCTGTGAAACGAAATCAACTTTGCAATATCTAAATCAGTCAATACATCGCCGTTGGCAACAATGAACGTTTCACTGCTTTTATTTATGCCTGCTTGTCGCGCGGCAAAACCAATTGCGCCAGCCGTGTCTAGTGGCCGATCTTCAACCGCGTAAGTCAATTTGACGCCCGCGCAAACGTTTGACGGAAACACCCGCAGAAAAGGTTCGGGTTTAAAACCCAGTGAAAGCACCGCGTCGGTTACTCCGCCGCGCGCAAGCGACGCCATCAAACGTTCGAGCAGTGGCAAGTTTCCGATCGGAAGCAATGGCTTTGGCGTGGACAATGTCAACGGTCGCAAGCGAGTGCCGAACCCACCAACTAGCACGACTGCGTGCATCTGTCGATCTACTCCAATTTTTTTGTTGCTAACCAGAAATCAGTGGATCAAGATCTGTAATCGTAATTGGTTGGGGAACATCGGCATCTTTGGCGACAAAAGCCAAAGTGATCGCCATGCCATTGCCTGTAAGACGCACATTGCCGAGCTCGGCAATCGAAATTTTCGGCGAAGAAATTTTTGAATCCCAAACGACAACTTGCACACTTGCATCTTTGTCGCCGCACTTGGTGTCGGCTTCGGTAATTTTCTCGCCGTTATTCAATGTCTTGGGGAACTGAATCGAATCATTGGTGACCGTCAAACCGTAGAGTTCAAAAATGGTTTCAAGTTTGGCACGGCGTTCACCCGACAAAACTTGTGGCTCCCAACGAACGACACCCGATGACTCGATGAATGCGCCGGGCTTGATGCTGGCAATATCGGCACCAATTTCAGAAGTCGCCGGCAAGTTATCAAGAAAAGTGTCGCACTTATAAATGCCGAATGCCGTGTAATAAGTTTGGGTCGCCGTGTCCAACGCGCTGACTCGCTCTTGGCTCTGGCGGGCATAAGCGATTAGTCCAACACCAAGCACACAAACGACGAAGATCGCGGTCGGAAACAACGACCCACCCTGCATGCGAACCTTGCGTCCCTTGCGATTTTTGCTGGCCGCTGCCAGTCGCGCGATTTTTTTTGCCGAAGATGATGTAGCCACGAAGATGAAATGCTACAGGCTTATCGCCGATACAAGACTTCGTAGCGTTGTGCAACTGACTGGGGTGAAGCATGACCTTCGACCCATTTTCGCCCGCGCACTCCCATTTCTTCAAGAGTTTTAATGTCGCCGATCAAAGCAGAGAGTGCAGAAATAAATGATTGTTGATCGTCGGGCTCAACGCAAACGCCGGCATTCGCCGCCGCCAAAATTCTTGGCACCTCGGTGTCCAAGTCGATCGCGGCAATAATTGGTCGACCAGCGGCGAGTATCGAATAAGTTTTTGATGGCACACTCACCGAACCAAGCCCCCGACGCAACGGAACAACATGCAGATCTCCCGTTGCCAACACTTCACTGAGTCGCGAAACATCTTGGTATTCGCCAAATTTGACATTGGCTAAACCTTGCGCAGCCGACTCGAGCAACTTACGCGCTGCACCCTCACCATTGATGACGAAATAAACATTCGGCAAAGCGCGCGCTGCTTCGATCAACAAATCCAGCGATTGGGAGAACCCGACATTGCCTGCATACATCACGACGACCGAATCATCGATTCCTAGTTCACGCCGATAATTGGTTGACCGAGACATCGGCACTATTGCTTGAGTATCTACAAAATTTGGAATCACTTTTATGCGCTTATGAAACTTTTGATCGAGTTTTCGCTGCACATTGTTTGCCAAGTCGTCAGAAAGCAATACAACTGAATCAGATCGCTGATAACTAACTCGCTCAAGCCACCGAGCGAGAGAAATGATTCGCTTGTTGGTAATTGCGCCGGTCTCAACTGCGGCATCCGGAAACACATCTTGAATGTTGAAAACCAATTTTCCACCCCGAAATAATTTCGTGTGCCACCCAATCAAACCGAGTGTCAGCGGTGGCGACATCGCCAAGATGCCGTCAACGCGACGCCAAAAACCGCCGGCGAATAAAGCGCGCAAACCGACAAAGTAGCTGAACAAAATAAAACCCAATGCTCGGCGTAGCAAGTTGCTCTTCGTGCGGCCCGCGAATGGCTGCACACGGGTAATTGATCCCCAACTGGTTTTTTCGACTCGCCACAATGCGCCTGCCCAGCCCGCCTCGACTTGATGCTTGCGATACCAAGGCAACGAAGTAACAACATGCAGTTTGTGACCACGGGCTGCAAGTTCGTGAACAATTCTGGTCATCACCACACCAGTGGGGGCCATGTCTGGCTCAAAATGCGGACAAAGAACGATCAGCGACAATTTTTCTGTGCTGGCACTCATGACAGTGCCGCCTTGTAGGCATCAAATAAATCTTGGCCTGACTTTGCAATTGAAAATTGACCAGCACGCGCTTTACCCGACGAAATCAGAGCCTGACGCGAAGAGGCAACAATCTCAAGGGCGCTCGCCCATCGATCAAGTTCAAGTGGCAAAACCAAACCAGCATCTCCGACCACTTCAGGCAACGCAGCGCAGTCACTGGCGACAACCGGTGTTTCGAGTTGCATCGCTTCAATCACCGGCGCACCAAAGCCTTCATACAAACTTGGAAACACCAGCGCTTTGGACAGTCGCATTAAACCATCGCGATCCTCGTCGACGACCCGATCAAGTCGGAATACTCGACCGTCCAAATTGAGGCGTCGGACTTCTCGCATGAAATCAATCTCACCGCGACCCTTGCCGCCCGCACAAACCAATACCAAATTTTCATCCGTCCAATGAGTTTTCATAAGTTGAAGCAAAAATTTGTGGTTTTTATGCGGATGCGTGACTGCAGGCAAAAAAATTACATCTTTATTTTGAAGCCTCAGCCTACGACGCAACTCGTTCTCGCTCGTGGCCGACTTGCCCAGTTGATCATCAATGCCATGACGCACGACTCGAACCTTGTCTAGCGACAGATTGAACTTCGCCGCGAGACGATCGCGCACATATTGGCTTGGCGTCGTGATAATTGATGCTCGATTTAATGAACGCGGAACAATCTTGCTCAGATACACAAGCCGAGCACGGCTGAAATTTTCTGGAAACGACAAATACTGCACGTCGTGAATCGTGAGCATGGTTCGCCGACCACCAAAACGAGGCATCGTGCCCCCGCCATGATGCAACAGATCAAACTTTCGGGTTTTGAGCGCTAACCAAGTTTGTTCAAGCAAAATTCTCAGCACACGCACGCCACCATGCTTCGGTGCCTCCACAAATTTGTAGATAGCGGCAAGTTGGGGGTGATTATTTGCAAAGTTTGGTTGCACAAAAAGGGTCACATCGAATTCGCCGCGATTGCATTGGCTCAGGCCGGTAAGTTGTCGAATCAAATATTCTTGTGAGCCGCCCACCTGACCTGCGCGCAGCCACAACAGATTCACACCAACTCTCAGCGTCACGACACGACCTGATCGTAAACTTCGGTGGTCTTTTGTGCCGTGGCCTGCCAGGTCATTTCACTTGCCCGCTTACGGCCCAATTCTGACAGTTCAGATTTTTGACCAATCGCCTGCACAACACCTGCGGCGATGCTTTGAATATTCAGCGGATCAATCAAAACTGCCGCGTCGCCCGCGACTTCTTGAGTCGATGAGCCCCTGCTCGTCACAACGGGCGTGCCATGGCTCATCGCCTCAAGAATTGGCAAACCGAAACCTTCCATCAGTGACGGGTAACAAAGCACTTCAGCACACTCATAAATTGCCCCAAGGTCGCCAGGTTGGACAAACCCCGTAAAGTGCACCCGAGTTTTCGCCGAGTTTGAAACTTCTTTCGCATCGGGCACGTCACCCCAACCGTTGGCACCAACTACAACCAGATCTGGCACCGAATCACCCAGGGTTTCAAGCGCAGAAATTAACCTTGACAAATTTTTGCGCGGCTCCAGCGTGCCGACAAACAGCAGATAACTGTCTGGCAATTGATAGCGGGTCTTGATTTGGTCACGAGTAGTCATCACCATCGGCGCGACTACTCCAAGCGGAACATGGCGCAGCCGATCGCGAGAAAAACCAAATTCTTGGCAATCCTCTAAAGTCGATTGCGAAGAGCAAAGCAAGACATCGGCATGCTTCAATAAAATCTGCAAACTGCGCCGAAACACCGAGTTGCCTCGGCGGCTGAAAAATTGTGGATACTTCAAAAACGCTAGGTCATGAATGGTCGCGACCATCTTCGTATTCGTTGCAAACGGAATTATTGACGTGCAATGGACCAAATCGACTTTGCCAGTCGCGCTCTCTGCTTTTGGAAACCCGAACCGCATTGACATTTCGTAGAGTGCTGCTCCGCTCAAAAAAAGTTGTTGCACTCTAATCGGTGGCTGATATGCCCCTTGTGGCGTCGTCTTATGGCGACCCGCAAAACCGACAAGTTCGATGTCACGCCGCAAACTTGGCAGCACTCGCGCTACTTCAATCGCCGCAGTCGCAGTACCCCCGGGCACTCGATGCCAGCACTGTTCCAAAGAGTAGGCCACACGCATTACTTCTATTCTGCCGTGTCGGCTTGATATTCGGCGTAAAGCCCTGACGGCTAAACACAACGGGCTGTGGGTCGTACGATGTGGATAGCAATATGAGCAAAAAAACTTCCTCGCCAACATTTTGGAAAAATCGCACCGTTCTAGTTACGGGTGGCAGTGGATTTCTTGGCCGCAACGTAGTCGAAGCATTTGCGGCAGCCGGCGCAACGGTTGTCGCCCCAACTCACAATCAAGCAGACCTCACGGTGCCGGGAGTTGCGCTCGAACTATTTAAGAGACACAAACCTAGTCATGTCGTGCACTTAGCGGCTCGCGTCGGAGGTATCGGCTATAACCAAGTTGCACCCGCCCCGTTGTACCTCGACAACTTGATGATGGGTACCCACACGATTGAAGCCGCGAGAGTTGCCGGAATTGAAAAGACAATTCTGCTCGGCACCGTCTGCAGTTACCCAAAGTTCACGCCTGTTCCATTTCGCGAAGAGTCAATCTGGGACGGCTACCCCGAAGAGACAAATGCGCCGTACGGCATCGCCAAAAAAGCGCTGTTGGTGCACGCCCAAGTCAACGCGCAACAATACGGGCAGAAATTTGCCTTTTTGATTCCGACCAATTTATTTGGGCCAGGCGACAAGTTCCATCCTGATGTCTCGCACGTCATACCTGCGCTGATTAAAAAATGTGTCGAAGCCAAAGAACAAAAACTAGACAAAATCGTGGCTTGGGGCACGGGTTCGGCCAGCCGTGACTATTTGTTCGTCAAAGACGCCGCACGGGCGATATTGCTGGCGAGCGAACTGCACGACTCAACCGAACCACTCAATTTGGGCAACAATCGTGAAATCACAATTCGTGAAACAGCCGAAACGATCGCCCGCATTGTTGGTTTTTCAGGCGAACTAGTTTGGGACTCGTCGCGCCCGGATGGCCAGCCTCGACGCCGCGTTGACGCCTCACGCGCCGAGCGCGAACTGGGCTGGCACGCCTCTACTGACTTTGAACATGGTCTACACGAAACAGTGAACTGGTTTCTTGCAAACCGTCAACAAGCACTAACCCTGCACTCATAGTCTCGTGACGTTTCCACCGCCGCAAGTTCCGCCGCCGTTGCCTCGCGCGATGCAATCGGTGCCGCAATCAAAACCAGCCCGCCGTTCACGATCGCCGCGACCGTCACGACCCAACTTTCGACTATCCACGAACAAGACATCAGTTACAAATTCAATCGTCTCGATCAACGTGGGTCTTTATTTGTGGATGTCGCTTTCAGGTTTTGACGAAACTTCAATAAATTTCGTGATCTCTCGACAGTTTCTAGAGCAGGGCGAGTGGTATCGGCTGATCAGTTGCGGCTTTGTGCACTTCGGCGTTTTTCATGTGGCGATGAACATGCTCTTGGCATATCAACTCGGTCAGTTGTTCGAACAAAAAATCGGCTCGCTAAGGTTTGGTCTGCTCTATCTGACTTCTCTTTTAGGTGGATCAGTTGGCGCGTTGCTGATCAGCCCCGATGCGATCACGGGCGGTGCATCTGGCGCCGTGTTTGGTCTCATGGCGGCGGCACTAGTCGGATTTCGCCAAGACCGGGTCAACCCCCTGCGCACGGGCATTGGCGCGACTTTTGCGCTGAACATCGTGATCACGCTTGTGATACCAGGAATCTCGATTGGTGGGCACTTTGGCGGGGCGATAACTGGCGCGATCTGCAGTTTGTTTTTGCTAAGTCCAACCAAAAAATCTCTGCCAAAGTTCGTCGGAATATTTGCGCCGCTGATGATCTGCGTTGGGTTGATTTATGTTGCAGTCAATTTCGTAAGCGCGTGACACCCTCGCCTTACTCTGACTAAATCAATTCGTAATCAAAGAAATCCGAGGGGCGATGCTTCATACAGTCAGACCATTATTAGATGTGCCCCGCGCACAACTCGACCCGATCACGACTCTTTCAGAAAAACTGAGTGTTTTTGCACTGGCACTTTCGAGGCCATTGCGTCACGAGACGTTAGTCCTGTGTCTTGATCATCAGCAGCGTGGTGTTGGTCTCATCGCCTTTGACTCAAACCGTGGACTAATTGAAATCATCGACCGGATTATCGGCGCGGCAATCAACATTGATTCAGCGACGACTATTTCATTGCTCACCGCACGCGGTGGCGATCACCAAAAGAAAAGCGATAAATCTCAATTCTCCATGGCTGCGAATCGTTGCCAAGATGCCGGTCTTGCTCTAAGCGACTGGCTACTTGTCAGCTATGGCGATTTATACAGTCTTAATTAACTGTGGCAACCGCAACCAGAGCCACACCCGCCCATTTTCGCTGCAGGCATCGCTGGCGCATTCGAAGCACTGTTGCCACCGCCAACCGAGGCAAAAACAGAGAGCAGACGAACTGAGTTTTCGTGACCTTGCGAGCACTTGGCAGGCTCGTTGGCGGCCGACATCGCGCGACGCTCTTCAAACACTTGGTCACATGTGCGACAACGAAACTCATACATCGGCATGGTTTGCAGTCTAGGTGTTGTTGATCCGTCATTGCTGAGTCGATAAATGTGCAAAATTTAATGATTAAATTAAGTGTGTTCTCAGCGCAATCGTCGACGACTCAGACCGGGCCCACTACAGCAGTTGAGCAACAAACCGAACATGTCGTGCAGACCGGCAAGCCACTTGTCGCACACATCGTAAAAACCGACAAAGATGAATCAGCGGCGGCCAAAGTTCTTGAAGCGCGAATAAACGGCACGCCAATTGAGGCACTGTGCGGCCATGTTTGGGTGCCATCGCGCGACCCAAAACAATTGCCGATGTGCCAGGCCTGCAAAGAGATCTACGAAATGTATCGTGGCTTCAACGACGAACTGAATGAACAGCCAGTCGAATAGCGCGCAAAAATGCCCGACTTCAACTCGTTATTTTCGTTCGCGATCGCTTCGGTTGCGTTGCTGGTGATTCCGGGGCCTGCAGTCACTTACATCGTCAACCGCAGTGTGGCTAATGGTCGGACAATCGGGCTGGCGGCAGTTTGCGGCATCGAACTCGGCACTTTCATGCATGTGTTGGCGGCCACCGTTGGTCTTTCGGCAATTTTGGCGACCTCACAAGATGCTTTCAACGTCGTCAAATATCTGGGTGCGTCGTATCTCGTGCTCGTCGGTCTGCGCACACTCTCGCGCCAGCCAGAGACAATTACTTCTTCGGTGAACGCAATGACAAGAACGCAGGCATTTCGTCAAGGTTTCGTGATCAACACGCTGAATCCAAAAATCGCGCTTTTTTTTCTGTCGTTTTTGCCACAGTTCATCGACCCAGATAAATCTTCAAATGCGCTGCAATCTTTGGTGCTCGGCGCAGTATTCGTGGCTTGTGGTTTTATTACAGACGGCATTTATGCGCTGACTGCTAGTTCATTGCGCGAAACTTTGGTCAAGGGCAAAGCGCTGCCGTTCATTCAGCGATATGTTGCCGGCGTCGTGTTTGTGTTGCTCGGCATCGTGGCTGGGTCAGCGAAAATCTCGTGAGACAACGCCACGCGTAGCAATTTTTAGTTCACTCAAATGCTCGGCGATGATGTTGACCACCCCTTGCGAAGATTCGATTCTGCCCCGCACAAGTAGAGCCGAAGCGTTGATTGCGACATGGCGAAATCGTTTGAAGCAACCCTGTGAAACTATGACGTTGATCAGACCAGTTTCGTCTTCGAGACCAAAAAATGTGACGCCGCGCGAAGTAGATGGGCGTTGGCGATGCGTGATCACCCCACCAACAAATATTTTTGAGCCGTTCTCAACTTTCGCCAGCTCGTTTGCGGTGACGACACCGAGTTGGCTCAACTGACCGCGCACAAACTGAGTGGGGTGACCGTCAATAGAAATGCCCGTTGACCAAAGATCACAGATTGATTTTTCGATCGGTTGCATGCCCGGTAGTTGTGGCGAATCACTGCCGGTTGTCAAGCCCGCCAAACGCTCGGGTCGACTTTGAATAACGGCACCTGCCGACCAGAGTGCATCTCTGCGTGATATTTCAAAGCACTGCGTGTACGCACCAGATGTTGCCAGCGTTTCTATCTGCGACAAACTGAGTTGTGGCACTCGGCGAACCAAATCTTCCATGCTCGTAAACGGTCGCGCAGTTTCAATTGCTTTTGCCAGTTCATCGCCGATGCTGCGCACACCAGAAATGCCGAGACGCAAAGCGAAGCCACCTGCCGAGTCGGCGCATGGCTCTAAAGTTGCCGCGGCTTTTGATGCGTTCAAATCTGGGCTCAGCACGACCACGCCATGTCGTTGCGCATCTTGCACAAGCGAATGTGGCGACCAAAAACCCATCGGCTGGGCATTCAATAATGCGGCATAAAACGCCGTCGGCTCGTGAAACTTAATGTACGAAGATGCATAGACGAGATAAGCAAACGAAACTGAGTGACTCTCGGGAAACCCGTAACTGGCGAACGCTTGCATCTTTTCAAAAATCTCGTCGGCGACCTCGCCAACGATTTTGTTTTGTGCCATCCCGTCATAAAGTCGCTGACGAAGTCGTTGCATCCGAGCGTGCGAGCGTTTTGAACCCATGGCTTGACGCAACTCATCGGCTTGATTCGGCGTGAAGCCGGCAATGTCGATCGCCATTTGCATCAGTTGCTCTTGAAACAACGGCACCCCCAATGTTTTGCCCAAACTATTTTCTAACAATGGATGTAAATACGTAACAGGCTCTTGACCGTTGCGCCGACGAATATATGGGTGAACCGAGCCACCCTGAATTGGGCCGGGGCGAATCAACGCAACTTCGACAACCAGGTCATAAAACCTTCGTGGTTTAAGTCGCGGCAGCGTGGCCATTTGAGCGCGTGACTCAATTTGAAAAACACCGACCGTGTCGGCTCGACACAGCATTGCGTAGACATCGTCTTCTTGCGGAATCATCGCCAGATCAATTTGTTTGCCACGAAACTCAGCGATTAGATCGACTGCGTTGTGCAGGGCCGAAAGCATACCTAAACCCAAGAGATCGAACTTAACGAGACCGATCGCGGCGCAATCGTCTTTGTCCCACTGCAAGACACTGCGATCTTTCATCCGCCCCCACTCGACTGGGCAGACCTCGCTGACTGGCCGATCACAAATCACCATGCCGCCAGAATGAATGCCCAAATGTCGTGGCGCGTCTAAAACTTGTCGGGCAAGATCTAAAACTTGAGCGGGTATTTCGTGTTGCGTGTTTTCAGAGTTTGCCAGCGAACCATGCATGCCGACTTGCTTGCTCCAGGCATCTTGCTGACCGGGCGCAAAACCCAGTGCCCGAGCCATATCGCGAACAGCCGAACGCGAACGATACGTAATTACATTGGCCACTTGTGCCGCATGGTGACGGTCGTAACGGTTGAAAACATATTGAATTACTTCTTCACGGCGACCGCTTTCGATGTCGATGTCAATGTCTGGTGGTCCATCGCGTTCTGTCGACAAAAAACGCTCGAACAACAAGCCCAACGAAACAGCATCGGCTTTGGTGATGTCTAACGCAAAACAAACTGCGCTGTTGGCTGCACTGCCCCGACCCTGACAATAAATGTTTGATCGCTGACAAAACTGCACGATGTCAAAGACAACCAAAAAATAACCGGCGAAGCCAAGTTGCTCGATGATTTCAAGTTCGTGATCAATCGTCATCCAGGCTCGGGCGCGCAGTGAAAGATCTTCGAGATTGTTCGCAGGTCGAGCGCCATATCGACGAGTTGCGCCTTGTTCGACCAAACGACGCAAATATGAAATTTCGTCCAGGCCGTCCGGGCAAATAAACGGTGGAAGTTTTGGCGCGACCAACGACAAGTCAAATGCCGAAGACTTAGCGATTTGCGTTGTTAGTTCGACGACACCTGGGTAACGATTAAACCGCCGAAGTTGCTCTTTGCCACTGCGAATATAGGCACTCGGCGCCGGTGGCAAGCACGCATCAATTTCATCCAGACTTGATCGCTGTCTGACTGCCGCAAGTGCGACTGCCAAACGATGCTCGCGCAGCGATGCATAACTCACATCATTGGTTGCAATGCACTGCAAGTCGTGTCGCATTGCTAATTGCACAAGAGCATCGTTACGAGTCGAGTCAAGTGGGTCGCCGTGATCACAGAGTTCGACCAAAACTCGATCGCGACCGAACTCGCTAACTAGTTTTTGCAATTGACGCGATGCGACTTGCGGGCCGTGTCGTTCGAGTGCTTGATTGACAATGCCAGTGCTGGCACCGGTGAGAACCCAGCAACTATCGGCCAGACCTTCGGCAATCTTGGCTGTATCAAAAATTGGCGCAGACTTCGAACCCGCCAATTGGCCGAGCGTTATTGCGCGTGAAAGTCGCGAATAACCTGACGGACCATCGGCGATCAAAACGATTTGTGCATCGCCATCACGACTGTCGCGACTCGAGCATGTGAGTTCGGCGCCAAACAAAGTTGGCAAACCAAACACTCGTGCCGCTTGGGCAAACTTGACGACGCCATAAAGACCGTTGCGATCTGTGAGCGCAAGTGCCGTCAGTTGATTGTGCACCGCAGCTTCGACGAGTTGCTCAGGGTGTGAAGCACCGTATAGAAAAGAAAAATTTGACCGACAATGCAGTTCGGCATAATCACCCATTCGGCTAAGCGTAGCGAACATATGTTCGCCCTAGTCACGACGTCCTGTTTTACACCTTGCCCTGCAAAGATTCGCCAAAGATTTGCTCCGCGACACGAATTGCACCGCGAGCCCCGTCTTCTGAAACCCGCAATGCATCCGCAAAACTAAACCATTTCACTTGCTGACTCTCACCTGCTGCCGGGGCAAAAGTTTCGTTGGTCGCCAACAACAAAAATCGCACATCTAAATGTGTGTGACCGCGTGGTCCAGGGTGAACATCGAGATGAATGAATCTTGGATTGGTTTTTGCCGCGCCAAAATGTTGCAGTTCTAAACCTGTTTCTTCTCGCGCTTCGCGCATTGCAGCATCTTGAATCGGCTCACCAGAGTCAATGTGCCCGCCAGGTTGCAGCCACATATTTAGTCGCTTGTGCAGATGCAAGACAACGCCAGGTTTGCCAACGACAATCGCCGAAGCAGTCACATGAGTCGGGTCGCTGTGCTCGTCAAATGGGGCTTGTAGTTTTGGTGCGAGTTCGCAAAAAGTTTTTATCGACTCGCGCTCACGATCGTCAATCGGCTTGTGGTCGGCTAGTTGCAAACAAAAGTTTTTCACAAATTCAAGACCAGAATCAGAAATCACCAACTGCACAATACCTGCTTGCAAGATAGCGATCTAGCCGTAGATTGCCGCGATGCTCCATTCGCCGTGCTCGAGTGCAACCAACAATGCTTGCACTTGTCGCGAACCGTCTGACATCAATTTTTCGATCACGACTTGCAATCGAACCAGGCGTCGGCTACGAGCAGTATCCCACCACTTTTCTTCTATCGGCCATGGTCCGGCCCAAGAAATGACTTTGTAACTTTGTTGACTGATTATTATTTGCGCGGGCTCGGCGCTTAACTCATGGCGCGCACTGACACGCAGCAAGTTTTTATCTTTATCGACGACTTTCACCAGCTGCGGCTCAAAATAAACAACACTCGGAGACGGAGTCGGCAGAGCACCACGCCACTGTGGCTTTACGGCTGACGCATTTAACTCGTTTTGTCTGGGTTGAAAATGCGAGGCAGAAACAAGTTGATGGTTGTCTTGCAGATCTCGGCCACCTTGCCACTTGACTAGTTGAACGGCAGTTGAGCCCAACAATTCGGTCAACCGACCAATGGCTTGATTGGCAATTTCATCAATTTGAGTGACGCCACCCCACAACTTAAGTTGCCGTGCCGTGTCTGTGCGCACTTCGTCGGCGATTAGTTGTATGCGAACTAAAGCATCTTTGATTTGCCAACTTTCAATTTGCCACTTGGCACTTTCGGTTATCGCCCGAGCGGTTAAACCCTGTGGTCGATACCACAGGCGTTCTGAACATGAACCAGTTTCTGACTCAAATTTGATGACCAACCGCACACAAATTGCCCCGTGCTGTGCGAAATAGTTGCTGAACTCGCCAGCCATTGCCTGAACATTATTGAGCAATGTTTGCTGATCAAAAATAGGTTGCTCAAAAACTTGTGAACAAAGATGCTCTGGGGGTGGTGAAACTGCCGCCAGTGGGTGTTGTTCGTCGCCACGAGCGAGTCGATGCAACTCAACGCCAAGTTTGCCGAATCGTCCGGCCAGCACCGACTCATCAAGTTTGCAGACATCTTGCAAAGTGTTTAGCCCGAGTCGCTCGAGCAACGAGACTGTCTCACGATTGATGTTGGCGAACTCACTTAAAACCCTGACAGATTGTTGGGCAAGCCAAATTTTTGTCTTTTCTGGCTCGACGATGAACGGCGTTTTAGCTGTGTTTCGCGCCGAAATATGTGCGGCGATGTGGGCCGCCAGACGACTGTCGGCGATGCCAACACCAAATTGTGAATCAGCAACTATTGAACTGCGTAGAGCCTGAACAATTTTATTGGCCATCGGCTCGTCGCCACCAAAATATCTAGACGGGCCACGGGTAGCGAACACGATTATCCCTGGCTCGTTGACTTCAATTAACGGAACCAACTCGTTGACTGTTCGCACGACGGTGTTGAACGCCCGACGATCACGGTCTGGTTGATAAGTCGCGATTTCAAGATCTGGACAAAGCCCCTGAGCATGGCGACGACGCATGCCAACTTGAACGCCATAATGCATTGCGCCAACAGAACGAGAAATAACTCGTTGCCCGTGCACAACAACGCATGGACTGCTTGAAGTTTTCGCCGCCACAACCGCCGGCCAGTCGAGACAACGCAACACGGCTACTCGTTTTGGCGCAAGCAATTTAGTAACTACAAGTGACTAGATGTTCCTGTGCGCGCGCAACTCGACGGCCGCTTACTTTGATCGCAACTTGGCGTTGCTGCAAATAACCGGCACCATTGTTGATGCCGCTCCAACTTTTTGTTGTGGTGTCTAAGACGACATCGGCGTGAAACAGATGCACGTTGTTTGAAAAATTTGGCTGAGAAAGCGTGGCGGTGTCGACGATGATCATCACCGAACGCCGTGACTGCAACCGTGTCTGAACTCGTCTCGCATCAGAAACAGAGAGCGCTTCTGGCACTGCGACTATCAATAAATCAAAGCCATCAATCACGGCGGCTACAGTCGTCGACCAATCGCGCGATGATTCTGGTGGATGCACGAAGACCATGCGTTCAAGTGCCACGCCGTGTTCGACTGCAGATGAAATGCCGAGATGACTGACACCAACAACGCCCAACCATGAACCTTGCTGTGATGCACGGGCACAAAGTGAAAGCGCCAGCGATGTGGCGGCGTCACCACGACAGCGCACGATGCGTCCACGAACTAGACCTGCGTCGGGCAACAACTGACGAACTTGATCGGAGACAGCGAAGTTTTCAAGAACTTGTTTTTCAAACAATGAATGCTTAGCAACGAGGGTTTTTGGCACCAATAACTTCATGCCTGCACTGTAGCGAACATATGTTCGTAGTAGTCAAAGCGTTATTTAGATTCGGCCTTTTTACGCGCGACTATGACTTCTGAGCCTTGCTTCGCGCGGCTATGACTTTTGAGCCTTGCTTCGCGCGGCTCTGCTTCGTTCTAATAAATGGGGTGGGATGAGTTTTTCAGCGGCGCTCAATTCGGGCGCTGAACCATCGGCGCTTGGCGTTGCTGCGACAGCTGGGGCGGCAACTTGGGCCATCAGTTCTTCGACACTTGGCGGCTTCATGCCCGGTTTCCAATATTGATGAAGATCAGTGATGATTTGAGCCAAATCGCCGTCGCGTGAACCAGGCACAAGATCAATCGTGACGATGTTGGCAAAAACATGCACGCCGAGGACTGCCCCACTATTAAATAGTCGGCGCGCCAATTCGGCTGCTGGGCGTGGGCCTATCGCTTGGCTGGCGCTGGTGAACTTTTCGTGGCCTTGGCCGGTCAGCGTGCGGTTTAACTCAAAACGAATGCGACCAGCAACCCCAGCGGTTGTTTGTTTGACATCTACTGGCTGACCCACCCGAGGCAGGCTAGTCAAAACTTTCGCTTAGACCAAACACCATATTGACGGGTACGGTAGGTGTTCATGGCCAGCGAACCAATCACAAACATAACTATTGAACAATTCACGGCTGAGGCCCACAAGTTCTTGGCGGCCAACGCCGAAACACGCGAGTCGAAGAAAGCATTTGTTTGGGGCGAAGGCTCCGACAATGTGTCGATGTTCGAAGAACGCTCGAAACAGGCCGAAGACGAAATGGTGAGCCGTGCCAAGCAGTGGCGTCAGCAAAAGTTTGATGCGGGTTTTGGCTGGATCACGGGGCCAGAGCAATATGGTGGGCGTGGATTAGCCAATGAATTCGAAAAGGCGTATAGCAAAGCCGAGGCGCAATACAAAACCGCCAATCAATCAATTTTTCAAATCGGTCTCGGCATGGTTGCGCCGACGATTTTGGCACACGGCAGTGACGAAGCGCGCGAAAAGTTTTTGCGTGCGATGTGGCGCGCAGATATTGTTTCGTGTCAATTGTTTTCAGAGCCAGGTGCGGGCAGTGACTTGGCATCGCTGCAGACAAAAGCCGAACGCGACGGCGACGAGTGGATCATAACTGGGCAAAAAGTTTGGACTTCGGGCGCGCAATACAGCGACATCGGCGAAGTGATTTGTCGCACCGACCCGAGTTTGCCAAAGCACAAAGGTATGACTGGTTTCATCGTCGACATGCATGCTGCGGGTGTCGAAATTCGTCCGTTGCGACAGATGACGGGTGGCGCAAGTTTCAATGAAGTGTTCTTCAATGAAGTGCGAATTCCAGATAGTTACCGACTCGGCGAAGTCAACAACGGTTGGGGCGTAGCACTGACAACATTGATGAACGAGCGCGCCGCGATTGGCACGGCAGGTGGCGGCGAAACTTCAATGTTCACGCGAATGCAAGCCATGGTGCAACACTTTGGCTTGACTGATGACCCGATTGTCCGCGAAAAAATGGCTGATCTTTTTATTCGCACAAAAGTTGCCGGCTACAACAATCAACGGGCGATGGACAAAATTCGCGCTGGTCAAACACCTGGCCCAGAGATGTCGATTGCCAAAATGGCTTTGGTTGACAATCAAAAACGAATGAACGATTTTCTTGCCCTCGTGCTTGGCAGCAAACTTCAAGCCGACACTGGCGAATGGGGAACCTACGCCTGGAGTCAGTTGCTGCTCGGTGCGCCTGGCATGCGAATTGCTGGCGGCTCAGATGAGGTGATGCGCAACATCGTTGGCGAGCGCGTGCTCGGTTTGCCAAAAGATGTGGGTATCGACTCGAAGTCGGCGTTTCGCGACCTCAAAGTCGGCACACAAAAAGACTGAAGTAGTTTCGGGTTTCCCACAATTTGTTACTTCGTCGTAAATATCACCCCTGCTAGCGTTCAGGCGTTGTGAAGTTACCGAAGTTATCTAAATCCGTTGTCGGTTTCATCGCAATTCGATCACTAATGGCTCTATTATTATTTTTGACCCTTGCTGCTTGGGCTGCGGGCTCAGCAGTCGGTAGCAGCGCCGACGAAGACTACGTACTAACCAGCATCTGGTGCGGCAGTCAGTTCAATCATCGCGAAGGTAACCCTCCCCACTGCCGCAAAGACCCTGACCGTTATTGGGGCATGATTTTGCCGAGCATGGTGGCTAAACCTCAGTTGTGTTACACCCAAGGTCAGAATTACAGCGCGGCCTGTCAGGTGGCAATCTACGGTCAAGAGATCTCAACTGACGTTTTGAATCGTGGTCTCTATCCTTCGCGATATTTAGATACTTTAAGAAATTTTGTGAGTCCATTCGTTGAGGCGAGTGTTGTCAAGATGCGTTTATTCAACTCGTTTTTGGGTGCTTCGTTGATTTTGTTGGCTGTTTCACTTGATCGACGGCGTCTTAGTGATGCGTTTATCACTTGGCTTGCGGTGATCGCACCGGTCGTGACTTATTTTAT
>CAMDEC010000014.1 GCA_945893395.1 Bifidobacterium breve | reverse complement strand
CCCTCGTCGTCGGCCGCGGTGCGCAACTCGCTCTGACGATTGACCCCGGTCGAAGTCGAGTCAAGCGACTTGGCGCGAATGGCGTCACCCGTGACTGAGTCGAGTCGCGACAATAATCGCCGTGCCGCCTCGCGCGCTTCACGCTCGGTCTCACGCACGACAACATGACTGCGCCAACCAAAACTCATTGGTCGCCCGTGCCGCTGTGCTCGCTGAGTCATGTCGAGCACGATCGAAGATATTTTCGCAGTCGTGTCAGGCCACATCAAAAAGACGTCTGCACTCGCCGCGGCACAGTCGCGCGCCGCCTCCGATAATCCGCCAAAATAAATCGGCGGGCAACCTGAACCTGGCGCCGAAATTCTTGGTGGATCAATATGCAACTGCAAGAACTCGCCTTCAAGATTCACAGTTTTACCGTCAAGCAACTCGCCGAGTGCATACAAATATTCTGTTGTGCGCCGGTATCGAGACTCGCTTGAAAGATGCTCGCCCGGCATCTCGGATGAAATCGCGTTGATCACCAGTCGCGAGTTGGAGATTTGTTGCAGTGTTGCGATTTGTCGCGCAAGTTGCGGCACAACGAGTTCACCGAGTCTCACCGCGAGCAGCAATTTGATTTCGTTGGTCAGAGTTGCGATCGCCGCCGAAAACGCAGTTGCATCGATGCCAAGGCTGTAGCCGGATGGCAACAACACATTGTCAAAGCCGTTCAACTCGGCGCGCCGAACTATGTCGCTGCAGTGCAGCCATGAAGACTGAAGATCTTGGTCGGCTATGCCCAAGAATTCATAGTCGTCGTCGCATAATGCAGCGAACCAAGCCAGCTCAACCAATTTGTCGGTCACGTGCTAAATATAGCCAGTAACCATTAACTGTTTTTTCTTACGAGCAACCACTGGACGAACCGCAGTCGCCGCAAACATAACACGCACCAGCGCGTTGCATATTTGCCGAACCGCATGCTGAACAAATCATGCCCGTGCCGGCAGCTTTTTTGACACCGTGGCTTGGTGGCGCCGAATATGTGCCGGCGTCAATCTGTGCCACGAGGTCACTCGCCGACGGAATCGTCTTTGGATCGGCGAACACATCGGTGCCCTGCATCGTGTGGGTAATCGACTCTTCGACACCGGGCAACGTTGGCTGCAGGCGCTCTTCGCGAGTGTAAATACCCAACTCTGCACGCTCGTCGGTGGTTAGATACTCGACGGCCAATCTACGGAACAAATAGTCGACGATCGATGAAGCCATGCGAATATCTGGATCATCGGTCATGCCGGCCGGCTCAAATCTGGTGTTGACGAATGCCTCGATGAACGCCCGCATCGGCACGCCATATTGCAAACCGTACGAAATGCTCTTGGCGAAAGCATCCATGATGCCGGCAAGAGTTGAACCTTGCTTTGACACCGTCAAGAACACTTCACCTGGTCGACCGTCTGAGTATTCGCCGATTGTTGCAAAACCCTTGCAATCGGCCACTCTGAACTCGAATGTGCGACCACGGCGTGAACGTGGAAGCTTTTCGCGAACTGGCTGGTGAACGACACGCTCGACGATGCGCTCGACGACTTGTGTTGCCGCGCCTGATGCATCGCCACCTGTCGACGAACCTTGCTCGCCGTCTTTTTTCATTGTTGAAAGAGGCTGACCGACCTTGCAGTTGTCGCGGTAAACAGCCACTGCCTTGACGCCCAACTCCCATGACAACATGTGCAATTCTTCGATTTCTTCAATCGTTGCTTCTTGGGGCATGTTGACCGTCTTCGAGATCGCTCCCGACAAGAACGGCTGAGTTGCACCCATCATCCGCACGTGGCCTTCGTAGTGAATTGTGTTGTCGCCCATTGAGCAGGCGAAAACGGGAAGGTGCTCGGATTTAAGATCTGGCGAACCAACGATGGTTTTGTTTTCGTCAATGTAAGCCACGATGCGATCAACCACGGGTGCTTCGTAGCCGAGTTGATTTAATGCCCTCGGCACCGTCTGATTGACGATCGTCATATTGCCACCACCGACGAGTTTTTTGAATTTCACCAAACCAAGATCTGGTTCGATGCCGGTTGTGTCGCAGTCCATCATCAGACCGATCGTGCCCGTCGGCGCCAACACGGTTGCTTGACTGTTGCGCACGCCGTATTCTTCGCCGTCACGAACTGCTGACTCCCATGCTGTCGTCGCCGCGTCGACCAAACTCGGTTGCACAACATCAATGTTGTCGATCTCAAGGTTGGCGTCGCGGTGCAAACGCAGAACATTAAGCATGTATCGCTCGTTGGCCGAGAAGCCAGCGAATGGTCCCATGCGACTTGCCGTGCGCGCACTTGTGGCATACGCATGACCTGTCATCAGTGAAGTCAGTGCCGCTGCCCATGCGCGACCGCCCGTCGAGTCATAGGGCATGCCGAGCGCCATCAACAATGCACCCAAGTTGGCGTAGCCAAGACCAAGTTGACGGAACAAACGACTGTTCTCGGCAATTTTTTCTGTTGGATAATCGGCGTTGCTGACGAGAATTTCTTGCGCGGTGAACATCACTTCGATCGTGTGCATATACGACTCGACATCGAATGTGTCGTCGTCGTTCAGATACTTCAACAAGTTGATCGACGCCAAGTTGCACGCCGAGTTGTCAATGTGCATGTATTCGCTGCATGGGTTCGATCCATTGATGCGGCCGGCGGCATGGGCCGTATGCCACTTGTTGATCGTCGTGTCGAATTGCAAACCTGGGTCTGCGCACTCCCATGAGGCAGTGGCAATCTGGCGCCACAAATCGCGTGCGCGAATCGTGCGCACGATGCGACCATCTTTGACCGCAGTCAAATTCCAGTCGGCGTCGTCTTTAACTGCTTGCATGAACTCGTCGGTTACACGCACCGAGTTGTTGGCGTTCTGATATTGCACCGAGAACGAGTCTGCGCCGTCGAGATCCATGTCGAAACCGGCGTCGCGCAACGCACGAGCCTTCTTTTCTTCACGCGACTTGCACCAGATGAACTCTTCGATGTCTGGGTGGCTTGCGTTAAGAATGACCATCTTTGCCGCACGGCGAGTTTTGCCACCCGACTTGATTGTGCCTGCTGATGCATCTGCGCCGCGCATGAAACTTACTGGACCAGAAGCCGTGCCACCACCTTTGAGATTTTCTGCGCTGCTACGAATGTTCGACAAGTTGATGCCCGCACCCGAGCCGCCCTTGAAGATGGTCCCTTCTTCTTTGTACCAATTCAAGATTGCATCCATCGTGTCATCGACTGCCAAGATGAAACATGCGCTGGCCTGCTGTGGCACGCCACTGACACCGATGTTGAACCACACCGGCGAGTTGAACGCTGCACGTTGGGTGATCAAGATAAATTTTAGTTCACTGCAAAAAGATTCTGCCTCGTCTTGATCAATGAAGTAACCGCACTCGGTGCCCCACTTCGTGATCGTGTCTGCAACACGGTCAACAACTTGACGCATCGAATCTTCGCGCTCTGATGTGCCGGGTGTACCGCGGAAATATTTTTGAGCGACAATGTTCGTTGAATTAAGCGACCAAGAGACGGGAAACTCGACACCAAGTTGTTCGAAGGCGACGCTGCCATCTTTCCAGTTTTTAATTTGCGCATCGCGACGCTCCCAGACCACTTGGTCGTATGGGTGCACACCAGGGGCCGTGAAGTGACGGCGGATTCCGATTGACAAACGCTCTGGTGCGAGTGACATATTCTTTTACCTTTGCTTTCTATTTGTAAAGTTGCTGTTTGATTTTTATTGAAATTTGTTGTTTGCTCGTTCTTCAGTGGAGTGCCGTTGACGCCCCATCAGGGTCTCTGACGAGACCACAAGATGTTGTGCTCAACTTCCCCCCACTGCTGATTTGCCCACAACTGGTAGGTTCAGATTACAGCATTGTTATTTGCCTTTGTCAATCATTTAGAAGCCTTATGTTTTGCGCCCTTTCACGGCTTCGAAAACCAGTCCAAAGCCTACGCAGGGGGTCTTGTGGATTGGAAGTGGATAGCCATGTGAATTACGGGAATCTTCTGTGGATTACTTGTGTGTAACCCGTTGGTTATGAAATTCGCGTAACTTTCACGGGGATCCCGTTGAGAACGCTGTTTCCGGACAGCGGATCGATTTCTTTTTCGTCGGTCAAAATATTCGAGTTCACACCCGCACGCGATGTCGCCACGCGTGTGTTCGTTCCGGGCATCGAGTGCCCCCAACCGTGCGGCAAACTCACAACACCGCTGCGAATCAAATCTGTAATTTCAACTGGTGCGTCGACACTGCCGACACGACTCGTCACGCGCACTTTCGAATCACCTAAAACACCAAGTCGCGAAGCATCATCAGGATGCATCTGTAATGTGCAACGTTCTTTGCCCTTGACGAGCACCTGAATATTGTGCATCCACGAATTGTTTGAGCGCAAATGTCGACGACCAACAAGAGTCAACTGATCGGGCTCAACTTTTATCGCCAAAAGTTTGGCGAGTCGAGCAAGGTCATCAATCAGTTGCGGCGGTGCAAGTTCTATTTTGCCAGATGGAGTGCGCAGAATTTCAGGGAGTCGTGGTTCAAGTGCGCCAAAATCGATGCCGTGTGGCGAGGCAATCAACTTGTCGAGTGTTACGCCGCCAGGCACCGAACCAAAGCCGTCGCCGAATGGGCCGGTGCGCAACAGAAAATCAAGTATCCGATCAGGGCCTTGACGGCCAGATTGCGAGAGTTCGTCGATCAGCTGCTGAGCATCTCGACCGTAAACATTGGAGGCAGAATCTGCAGTCGTGCTGTTGACAACCCCAGCGAGGGCGAGATCATCCACGGCCGAAACTTCTGCGTCGACCCCTAGACCTGCGGCGATCGCCGAAAGTTTTGCGAGAATTTCCCATTCGTCGGGCATATCTGGCGAACGCGGCAACACCGACTCGCTGTAGTTGGCGACATTTCGCACGGCAAAAGTCAAAAGAGCCAAGTCGTAGTGACTGCGTTGCAACTGCGAAGGTGGCGGCAAAATTACATCTGCAAACTTCGAAGTTTCATTCAGATACAAATCAACACTGACCATAAAGTCAAGATCGGCGAATGATTTTGCAAGTCGCTGACTATTAGGTGTCGACAAAATCGGGTTGCCACCAACGACCACCATGGCTCGAATCTGACCTTTGCCTGGTGTCTCGATTTCTTCGGCCATTGCCGCCGCTGGATATTCGCCGAGTGCCTCGGGGTGCTTGCTGACGCGCGAATACCCGCGACCGATGCGAAAACCCTTGCCCTTGCCGGGTTCGCCATGGGTATTGCCGCTGCCAGCCACTGGCAGCGCAAACATCGCCCCGCCGACGCGGTCGAGATTGCCTGTAAACACGTTGACGAGGTCTATAAGCCACGACGCCGTGGTGCCAAACGCCGTAGTGCATGTGCCGATTCGACCGTAGACGGCCGAACAACTTGCGTCTCGCAATTCTCGGGCCAGACGCAAAATAGTTTGCTCGTCAATGCCAGTCGCGACAGCAACGGCAGCCGCGCTGAACGGCACCAAAGCCGCAACAACCTTGTCGAGACCGTTTAGATATGTGCCAAGCCGCTCGTCGAGAATTTGCAAACCATCAATAGCGAGCGTGTGAGCGATTGCGGCCAGCAACAACGCGTCGGTGCCTGGACGAATCGCCAGCCACTCATCGGCTTGCTCTGCGGTTCGAGTCTTGCGCGGGTCGACCACGACGAGTTTGCCGCCACGCGCTTGCATTGCTTCGATGCGCCCCGGAAAATCTGGCGCCGTGCACAGACTGCCGTTCGACTCGTAAGGATTCGCACCGAGCACCAACAAATATTTCGTGCGATCCAAGTCGGGCACCGGCACAGAACTCGCCGAGCCGAACATCAAACCTGAGGACACCTGTTTGGGAATCTGGTCGACCGTCGATGCACTAAATCTTTGTCGCGAGCCGATTGCTTGCAACAACACTCGATTAAAAGTCAGCGCCGATAAATTGTGCGCACCCGGGTTGCCCAAATAAGTGCCGATCGACTCGCGACCAAAATTTTTGATCACGCGATTAAGCCCGGCGTCCACAACACTCCACGCCTCGGCCCATGTGGCTTGAACATGCACACCGTCGCGCTTGATCATCGGGGTCAAAAGCCGATCGGGGTCATCGTGCAGTTGTTTGAGCGTGCTGCCCTTCGGACAAATAAAACCCTTCGAAAAAACATCTTCCATGTCGCCACGAATGTGCGTCACTTGACTGTCTTTTACGGTGATCGCCAAACCACAACCCGCCTCGCACAGCGGGCAGGTTCGAAACGCAATGCGGTCAATAGACACCGCTCTATCTTGCCCCAAAGCAAGCGCCCAACCAATTACTGATTGCCCCACCCCAATAGGCTGACCGTCGTGCGCCAGTTACTGCCCACTGCAAGCGACACCGTAAATGTGCGCCAAATTTATGGGGTACCCCGCGCCCGCCACTCAACTGGTCGCCCATCTATTGGTCTGTGCATGGTGATGAGCATCGACGGCTCGACGGTCGTCGAAGGTAGGTCGGCCTTGCTCTCAAACCCGGCAGATAGAGATGTGATAATCGCCTTGCGCTCAGCCGCCGACACAATTGTCATCGGCGCCGGCACGGTACGCGAAGAAATGTATGAAGTGCCCTCCAAGAAGGGCCTGCGAGTTGGCGTGGTAACGCGTACCGGAAAAATGGACCTAAACACGAACCTTTTCAGAAGTGGCTCAGGCTTTTTGATCATGCCCGAAGACTCAAAAATACCCCAAACTGACTTCAAACTTGACATCATTCGTGCCGGCAAAGGCAGCGTTGACTTGCCCGTAGCAATGAGTCAACTGACTGGTTCATTCATTCAACTTGAAGGTGGCGCACTGCTTAACGCGTCGATGTTCGCCGCCAATCTTGTCGACGAAATCAACTTGACGATCAGCCCAATGGTTACGGGCGCCGACAGCCCGCGACTCGCCAATGGTGCGCCACCGTTGCACAGCGACTACCAAGTCGCCCACATTTTAGAAGAGGACGGTTTTATGTTTATACGTTATTTACGAAAAACCTAGATTTACGAAAAATCTAGGCTTGCGAAAACAACCTATTTTCGTGATTCTTTTTCTAGTAGCGCGAGTTCGCGCTTGAAGTCTGCGGCAGCATCGAAGTTTTTGTAGACGCTGGCAAAACGCATGTAAGTGACTTCATCGATGCTGCGCAACAAACTAAGCACTGCATGGCCGACTTGATTGCTCGTCACATCATCACCTGTTAGTCGCATATCGTCTTCGACTCGCTCGGCAATTTCGATCAGCACCGAGTCTTCGACTGGTCGACCTTTGGCCGCCGATTGCAAGCCACGAATAATTTTTGCCCGATCGAATAGTTCTTTGTCGCCGGTTCGTTTGACAACATATAGAGGCACTTCTTCGAGACGTTCGTAGGTCGTAAACCGATAGCCGCACTTCAAACACGAGCGGCGGCGGCGAATTGAACTGCCCTCTTCTGAGACGCGCGAGTCAATCACCTTGGTGTCTTCACATTGACAACTAACGCATCTCACCCAACCAAGATTAACCACTTTATAAAAACAGGCTTCGATTTAAAAGAAACGCTGCGTTACGGAATGCGAACGAGTTGCCCCGGTGTGATCTGGTCGCCGTTCATTAGAACCAACTGGTCAACCACTTCGGTGATGTTGCTAGACGGCGCGATGCGTTGCGCGATCGCCCACAATGTGTCGCCAGGTTCAGCGATGACGAATTTTGGCGTCGCCAAATTTTCGGCTGTCGGCCTGTCGGCTGTTGCCGAGCCGTCAAGCATCGCAAAACTCACGGTTACAGCCAAAGCAGCCAAAGCCAGTGAAACCACCGCTCGGCGTCGACGGTAAATCGGTGCCATGTTGCGATGGCTTACTGCAGTTATTGGGAAATTGTTGATTGCTATTGCCATAACGGTGCCTCTTTCGGGGTGGTTTTCTTGGCTAATTTCGCCTGGTTCCACCATAGCGAACGGGTGTTCGCAGTACAACCTTTTAACGAACATTTGTTCTCCGAACAGGTGTTTGACTTTGGGGGCGAACGGGCGTACGCTATAGATATGAGCCCAAACACAGACCCGACCCCAATCTCGGCCGCCCGCGCCAAAACCAACACGCTGACCGAGCGCCAGCGAGGAATCCTCGACTTTATCGTCGCCAATATGCGTGAACGGGGCTACCCGCCATCAGTGCGTGAGATCGGCGAAGCAGTCGGGCTGAGTTCGTCAGCCACAGTGCACAACCACTTGGCTGCGCTTCAAAAACTTGGATACTTGCGCCGCGACCCGACAAAGCCTCGCGCGATCGAAGTGCGCTACGAAGCCTCGAGCGGCGTCGCCATGGAGCACCGCCCCACAAAACATGTGCCACTCGTCGGCGATGTCGCCGCTGGCGTCAATGTTTTGGCCCAAGAAAATGTCGAAGAACTCGTGCCATTGCCAATGGACTTTACCGGCGACGGCGAACTGTTTATGTTGCGCGTGCGCGGCGAGTCGATGATCGACGCCGGCATCTTGAACGGTGACTTCGTTGTCTGCAACTCACAGTCGACTGCCAACAACGGCGATGTTGTGATTGCGGGTATTTCTGGTGACGAAGCGACGATCAAAACATTTACGCGCAGTGGCAACCGCATCACTTTGACGCCATCTAATTCTTCGATGAAGCCGATGGCATTCAACAGCGACGAAGTCGTGATTTACGGCAAACTCGTCACCGTTTTGCGACGACTCTGAACTTGTGTCTCACAAATCAGACGCAAGTTGGTTGGTCTGATTGACAGTTAGTAATGTTTGGTAGTGGCAGACATCGACCCAAGTAAGCTACAACTTTTTCAGTTCATACTGTTCACCAAACTTGAAGGTGCATTCACTTCGGCTTTGGTGCATCTCGGAGATCGCCTGGGTCTATACCGCGCCATGGCTAGCGCACCAGCGCCGCTGACAACAACGCAACTAGCGCAACTGACTCAACTCAATGAGCGATGGGTCCGCGAGTGGGCATATAACCAAGCGGCTGCAAAATTGATCTCGACCGAAAACGAACTATCTGATCCCCCAACAGTTCAAGACGACAAATTCTTTTTGTCTCCCGAGCAAGTGGTCGTCCTTGCGTCTGAGGATCATCCTGCTTTTGGTGTCGGAATGTTTCACAGCCTGCCACAAACCATGCAGTTGCTTAACGACTTGCCGGAAAGTTTTCGTACGGGAATCGGTCAAAACTACGACAGTCGCGGCGCAGAGGGCGCGGTCGGCATGGAGCGCAACTTTGAACCGTGGACAAACGCAAATTTGCTATCCAAAGTTCTGCCAACACTGGATGGCGTCGTCGATGTTCTCGATCGAGGCTCAAAAGTAGCCGATATTGGATGCGGTGCGGGTGGTGCGTTGTTGTTGATGGGTAAAGAGTTTCCTAAAAGCGAATTTGTTGGCTATGACATCAGCAAATTTGCCCTTGCTCGCGCCGCCGAAAAACTAAAACGCTCAAAACTCACCAATGTTTCTTTCACCGATCCTCGTGATCAGCCAATGCCGACAAATAACAGCGTCAATTTGATCACAACATTTGATTGCATTCACGACATGACACATCCACTACAGATGATGCAGGCAATTCGCAGTGCAATATCCGACAACGGCACCTGGTTGCTGGTTGACATAAAAGCTCACGACACATTTACGATGAATGCGACTCAGAACCCGATGGCGGCACTGTTGTATGGGGTGAGTCTGATGGTTTGCTTGTCTTCATCGATGTCTGCACCAAATGGTGCCGGTCTCGGCACCCTCGGACTTTCAGCGAACACCGCCGAGCAGATGGCGAAGTCTGCAGGCTTTACGCGATTTCGCAAACTAGATGTAGATCACGCGATCAATGCGTTCTACGAAATTCGACCATAAAAATTTATTGAATTTACGGCCCGACGATCGGGAAGCCGGTTGAAAATTTATCTGAGCATCAAAACATAACTTGTACGGTTCTAACTAAATCGCGCGGTTAAGTTGCCTCGAAAGAACGTATCAATCGTTTTACTTTTGACTAATTGACCACTACGAAAGATCTGAAGAAAAACTTAAGATTCGATCTCTGAATCAGTCGACTTATGCCACTAGGCACATTTTCATAGACTCGAAATTGATTCCTGATGTGGGATTTCTGCGAGTCTGACTGTATAAATTTCAAATGAATCGGACTATTCTTTTTACGAATTTTGTTCGGATCAATTTTGAAACCCATCTCAGCTATTTCGAGAAAATCAAAAAGAAAAAATCCATCATAATCCGAAAATTCATCTGAAATAATTTTTTGCTTACGTAAAAGAACAAATTTTTTCAGCTCAACTAGATAATCCTTAACATCGTCAGATAATAAACCGCGATTTGACAATACGCTTTCAGTAGCGACGAAAAGTATCCCACAAATATCCTCAAACTCAAGTAGTAAATCGCATCTACTAACCAAAAGTTCATTAATACCTAACTCTCCGCCCAAGTATTGATCCATTTTCTCGGGTGTCAAAACAATATTCGCTGCATCTTCTTCAGAATCGTAAAGGTCTTTTGAGGTCTGGACGATGAATTCTTCAAAAATTGCAGATACCTTCTCAGATCGCAGTTGCGGGTTATCAAAAATATATTTCAATACATCAAAATATGAGACACCTAGAGTAACCAGCAGGTTATAAACCTCCTCAAATATCGCATGGTTGTGAAACGTTTCGACGATCAAATTCATCGACCGACATTCGAGGTAGTCCGAAAACGGCAAAGACTTTGAACCGACAATTATTTCTTCGACTTCAACAACAGGTGTTATCTCGCCGTAAATATTGTAAAAACCAACGCAACCAGCAACTGTCCGAAACTTAGTTAGCAATTGATGACGGTCCCGAGTTTGGGAGTTAGCCATTTCTGTTCCCATCAATAACATCGCTTGGAACATTCGGAGATGAGTTACTTTGTGGTCGATACCAAATCGCATAGATTCGAAATGCTTGATTTTCGTATCGCCGGGTAGCGCCAAAATTACTTCAGAATTCGTCTTACAATTTTCTAAACTGTTCCCAAAATCTATCAATTCCTTGTACGAGTCGGTAGAGATATTTGAACGTCGAATTTCTAAAAGTACCTCTGGGTCAGTTGATTGAAGCGCCGCTCCAGTCGCCCAAGTTCCATTGAGAATAGTAGCCACCTCGATAATTCGTTTCGATTTATTTTTCCCAGCCGATCCTGCAATAAGTTTTGGCCATCTGTGTTCAGACTGCAAAGCAGATATTTTTTTGGCGGTTTCAATATCGTTCAAATACATGCCAAAATTGAGATCTGTGATTATTAACTCATCGATATCTTCAACCCTGGTTGCAATGTAACTTAATTCAGCGTCAACTCGATCCTGTTCAAACCTCGTCACCCTACTTTTAATTTGGAGACCATCTGAGCAGAAGGTGCACGTAAAGGGACAGCCTCTGGTTGTTTCAAGCATCGGGAGGAGTGGCATTTTAAAAAACTGGTCAAGCAGCCCGGACAAATACGGTGAAGGTATTGAGTTGATATCGGCCACCCGCACGTTTTCACCAGTTACCAATTCTCCGTCACAGATAAAAGCAGTATTCACAATCGGTTTCTTCAGTGATTTAAGCTTCTGTGCGTCAAATCCGCAATCTCTGAGACCATTAATGACTTCCACCGAACCAAGTTCTCCTTCAAGTTGAACGTAGAAATCTATATCTTTTCTCTTTGTCAAATAAGACAGTTGCTCTTTCGAATCTGTAGGGAAGTTTGGTCCGCCAGCAACCACAACAACATCTGGCCATTTTTGTTTGGTTCGCTCGGCAACTTTATACGCGATAGATGAATTCCAACTGTAATTAGATAAGAACAAGATGTCTGGTCTCACGGAGCTAATTGCACTAATAAGTTCATCAGGAAATTTAAACAACTTTATGGAGCAATCCTCAGCAAAATAGTTATTGACGTAGGACGCGACGTACGATATGCCCAGTGGAAATGTCGGGGCACTAACGCCTTGGGCCGTATGAGTTAAATCTGCAAAATAAAGAAGCACTAATTAATACTACCCAAGTAATTTTGACGTGTCATTTCAAAGAAAGACATGTCTGTGTTGAATTCCCCAAAAAAACGCTGGTTTATGGCTCGACGATCGGGAAGCCGGTTGAAAATTTATCGAGATTGCCAAAGATCGTCAGCAATGCGGCTGCGTCACCGTCGATTGTGATCGTGCCCCTTTGTATCTCGTCGACGAAAGTTGTCGTCTGAGCGATCACCTCCAAAAACAAATCGCGCGACAGTTTGACAGTCGCCGAGGCAAACTCACTGTGTCGGGCTTGGGTTGCATAAAGCGTGCGGTTCGAAACGCCGAGAATCCATTTTTCATCTCGTGTACCTGCCATGTCGGTGAACAGCCAATTGATCGCCATGGATACTCCACCAAGATTTTCTGAGATGGTGCGCACGCCGAGAACGTCAAAAACCTGTTCAATAGTCATCGCCTTGATCAGACTTCGCGCACGTACTCGCGCTTCTGAGCGCGGTGGCGGACCATTGCGCAATTCTTGGGCACCCATCAGATATGAGTTGCGAAATGTCGCCGACTCAGATTGATAGCCGAGCTGCTCTAGGGCGTCGGCTTGCAAATTGCGTGCGCGCTGATTGGTCGGCTCGGCAAACACAGCGTGATTGACCAGTTCAACAACCCAGCGATAGTCGCCAGACTCAAAAGACTTTTGAGCACTATCTAAAAGTGCGTCGATACCACCTGCAAGTTCGAGATATTTCGCGCCTACCAGTGACGGTGAAAGTTTGTTTAGGTTGGCCGGATTACCGTCATACCAACTCAAATATCGCTGATAAACAGCCTTTATGTTGTGCACGAGATCGCCATAAAAACCCCGAGTGTGCTCGTTCGCCAAAAACTCATCTGGCAACACCAACAGTTCGGCTATTTCTATCGCCGTCATACCGTGATTTGCGTGGCGCATTGTTTGATCGTGAATCCAGCGATAAAGGTCGCGCTGCAATGCAAGAAACTCACGCACATCTTGACGACCCCATCGCGGCCAGTTGTGCGAGGTGAACAGCACATCTGTTCTGTCGGCAAAAAGTTCGATGCTCTCATTAATATATTTCGACCAGTTCAGGGCATTGCGCACGAGGGCACCGCGAATCGGCACCAAGTTGTGCATCGTGTGCGAACAATTCTCGGCCATGCACAGCCAGCCAAAATCTGGAAAGAAAAAGTTCATCTCGGCGGGGGCTTCGGTTTCGGGCGTGAGTTGAAAAACTATTCGCACACCATCAACGACGAGTTCTTCACCCGTGAACGTGATATCGCGAGTCGGCGCCAGCAATGAAGGCGCCGCGGTTGGCACAGAATTGCCGAGACCACTATCCACATGACCTCGCGGGCCAGGTGGCAGCAACGGACCAAACTGATATGTCGCTCGACGACTCATCGCCGCACCAGCAATTACATTTTCGGCGATCGCCTCGTGCAAGAACCCAAACGGCGCAATGATTTGACATTTGCCAGATTCGACATCGGCTTTTGTCGTGACACCGAGAACACCGCCAAAATGGTCGGCATGCGAGTGCGTGTAAATCACAGCAGTCACGGGTCGTCGCTCGACATGCTTGAACAACAAATCGAGGCTGGCTTGCGCAGTGCTGTCTGCAGTCAGCGGATCAATTACGACCCAACCAATAGCACCCTTGATGAAAGTAATGTTTGAAATGTCATAGCCGCGCACTTGCCAAACATTCGGTGCCACTTCGAACAATCCGTGATGCGCGTTTAGCGTGGCATGACGCCAAAGATGCGGGTTGACAGTTTCTGGGCACTCTCGCCCATCGCGCAAAAAATCGTATGCGCCTGTATCGATAACTTTGCGACCCTTTTCATCTGCAATGACCGACTCAGTGCGCGCAGCAATGAACCCACGACGCACGCGTTCTAAATCTTGCGGGTCAAACTGGCGATCAATTGGTGGCAAATTTTTGGCCCGCGTTGTCACCGACGCTTGCTTAGGCGCTGCTATTTCAAAACTCATTTAGTTACTCGCCATCTGGCGGAAAGTTGGTGCCTCGAGCAATCGGAAAATATTTGTGGTGATACTGGCCAGTGATTTCAAAGATCGCCGTGCCAGTTGCGCCGTCTGAAGTTTTGACCTGCATTTCGCTCAATCCGCCACCAAGAACATTGTCGGCACGATTAGCGATCGCGCTGTAACGCTGAGCCCAACGCCCGGACGCTTCGACTGAAATCTTGCGGCCGCCCTGCAAAGTAAACACGACTGTGCCTGCGAGGCCTGCGACGTCGTCGCCGAATTTTTCGTATGAAATTGGTTGACCGGAAGGATTCAACCAGTGCAAATCGTGTTGAAAATCTATGACTGGCGTCGGTTCGCCACCATCGCTCGGCGCAAAACATCCATCGGTGTAGACACGGGCGCCATTCGGATACTCCCAATGCCAAACGCTGAGCATGCCCTCTTCGAGTTGAATCGGCATCCACATCCACAACGGGCAACGCGCGTGCGACCTAACGCCCCACGAGTGATCGCGCTGGCCCCACCAATTATCTATTCGAAATCTCTTGCCTTTGTGCGTATACGAACCGTCGTAGATGCCACTTTGAAACATATGCGACTGATCCCAAACGATTTCATGTTTGGCTTTCATCGTGCCACGGCGCAATTGATATGGTGCTGTGCGCGCGGTAAATGTAATGTCAAAACTCACCGGAGTTTGATCGCTTGCAACGGCAATTAGGCGTACCTTCTTCAGTGGTTCGACGACATCAATCGTTATCGGCCCGACACGAAAGTCGTCTTGATTGCCATCAACTTTACGCAGATGTCTAGCCATAATCGGTGCGTCGCCCACGCGCCCAAGTTGCAATGAATCCATTTCTTGGCGGGATGGAAAATGCGCGAGCGTCAAGACCAACACATCGCCAGGTTTATCGCGCTCGTGCATGATGAAAAACAGACTCTCTCGCCAGTCTTGGTGAAAATGCAAAACATTCGGGAATGGCTCAGGTATCTGATGAGCGAATCTCTCATCAAGTGCGGTGAACTTTGCCATGTTTATCTGCTCACCTTTCTAGACGAAAAGTCTTTCAGTTTCAAGGTCGATCATTTGTTGCCCATGGCGATTGGCCATCGCGGCGAACATCGCATCACCGCGATCAGTTTGTTTGACGAGCACCGATGCGACGATAGCCATGATGTAGCCAGATGTGCCAAGCAGACGATATTGAGCCCAGATGTCATTGAACGACACACCGATCTGTCGAGCATTTAGACCTCGGCAGTAACTCTTCACCAAATTCTGCTCGTAATTGCGTCGGTCCTCGACCTTAAAACTTGCGCCGATGAAGTAGCCCAAGTCACTGGCCCCAGGCATCGCCCCGACGGTCTGCCAGTCGACAACTTTGACGAGGATGTCGTTGACACGATGCGTGAACAACAAATTATCTAGACGAAAATCGCGGTGTGCAATTGTCAGCACACTCGGAAACGCCGCGTTGTAGCGCTCGATATTCGATACAAGTCGCTCGCCGAGAGAAATAATCTCAGGAGCGACAGAATTTGTAAAACGCTCGGCGAAACCTGGAAACATCGCCTGCAAAAGTTGGCTCGTGCCGGCCGCGGTATTGACCGAGTGTTTGGGTAGCCAATGCAGCTCGTTGATCTTCGGCGACCCCCATAACGGTGAATGCAACTTAACTAGTTGAGCGATTGATGCCTCGGCTTGCTCGATTGTCGCCCCGGAGATCTGATCGCCTTGAGTAGAACCAGCAATGTCTTCAAGCACCAGCACGAAGTCGTCGGTTGGCGCGTCATACCAAACATGAAAACACTGCGGCGTGTCAACATCGACTTGCTCACGCAGTTTCGCGTAAAAATTCGTCTCAAGTTCGTAGCACCGAGTCGCGCGCGATGCGCCGCGACTATTTTCGTTTTGTGACGGCACCTTGACGACGACACTTTGTATTTTCGTGCCTGAATCACGGGTAAATTTAACTCGGTAACTTTCGGCCATCTGACCTGTGCCGATCGCCGTGATTGATTCGATACGCAAATTTGAGGTGCCCGAGATGTGCGCGAGAGCCGGCGACAAATAGTCGACGCTTATCCCTTTATGAGTAGAGATTTCGCCCATTAATCAAACCTTAGAATAAAATAATGATTTCATTCAAAGTTGTGGCGCTGGCTGAGCATCCAGATCACTGGCAACAGGCTGCCGAATGGTCGTTTACGGCCTGGCAACACGAGTTTCCGAGCGACACCGTACAGACGTATTTGGATCAATTCGCCCTTGCGGCGACCAAGCCAAAACGACTGCTCGAAATTTTTGCAGCAATCTCTGATGATGACCGACTGCTTGGTGTGGCGACACTGGTCGACGACGATGAATTGCCAGACGCACCAGAGCCAGGCCCGTGGCTCGCCGCGGTTTTCGTCAGACCCGAGGCCAGAAAATCGACTATCGGTTCGTCGCTCGTTCAAACAGCGGTGAGCCGAGCCCGCGAACTGGGCTACGCGAAACTGTTTTTATATACCGAACACGCAGAGAATTGGTACAAAACCAAAGGCTGGACAAAAATTCGCGACACGATTTTTTTGGGTTTGCACCACACCGTGATGCAACTCGACTTAATTGATCAGCCAGCCGACTAGTTGCCGCTTGTCAGAGCCCAGCGGGCTTCAATGGTCACCGATACTTCTTGCGTGCCGAGATCGATAACAGTCTTGACCGACTCGTCTGCCGCCATGTCTGCGCGCAACCACGGCTGTGGAATTGCGTTTGATGTCGCGAACTCTCGCACCGAGATGACCGCGCCAAGCTCGACGTCAAGTAGTTCGGCGTAATCTTCTGCTTTTTCCTTAGCCAACTTGATTGCATTCTCACGGGCCTGAGCGGTTGCTTCTTTAGAGTCGAGCAAGATTGGTGTGAGCGTGTCAATCGTGAAATCGGTGCCGACCATCAACACCACTTCGTCGACTGTTTCGCCGGCTTTGTCGGTGTCGCGCAGTGTCACCGCAAATGACTGCGTTGCACGAAAACCAAGCAGCGTCTGTTTGCCGTCTTGCGAATATGAATACTCCGGATAGACGCTGATATTTTGTGTGGCGAAATCTTTTTTATCAATTTTTGAGTTGTCGAGTGCTTGGCGTGCTTGATTCGCCAACACGTTTGCGCGCTCAATGGCTGCTTTAGATGTCATGCCAATTGCAAAAACCGAGAAATTGAACTGCACGCCATCGGGAACAACTTTGACCGCACCGGTGGCTTCGACCGTCACGCCTGTCTCGATTGGCTGGGTGACATCCCAAGTATTTTTTTCACCAAGACTAAAACCACAACTCGACAACAGCAAGGCCGTAAAGCCGACGAGTCCTAAAAATTTTTTGTTATTGGCCATAACTCATTCTACTTTTTTGTCAACCTCGCAGCGACCAAGGCGATCTTGTCGTCAGGCTGCACGACAGCGACCCTGACATTGTTCGCCCCGCCCGCACCGTAAAAGTCACCGGGGCTGACAAGCGCACCACCTTGACTTGCAAGGTGCTCGGCAAATGCCCAACCGTCTTTGGCGTCGAACCACAAATAAAACCCACCGCGAGGCAGTTCGACCGTGAATCCCGACCACTTTGACAAAACTGTGGCGAGAGATTCGAGCCGGCGCAAATAAATTTCACGTTGTGCGACAACATGATCGTCGTCGTTCAAGGCGACAACAGCCGCCGCTTGAGTTGGACCTGGCACGAGCATGCCGACATGTTTGCGAACTTCTTTGAGGTAATTCACGATCTCTTTGTCACCACTATAAAAACCAACTCGCACACCAGCCAAGTTCGATCGCTTCGACAACGAGTGCAGTGCGACTACTCCGTCAAGACCATGCTGCAAAATCGACTCGGGTTTGCGCGACCATGTGAACTCGACATAGCACTCATCGCTGAAAACTGGCACGCTGTTTTTTCTTCCCCATGCGGCGACTGCTTGCAAATCATCAAGTGCCCCCGTCGGATTATTTGGCGAGTTGGTCCAGATCATTAGCGCGCGTTTGATGTCGCTTGCCGAAATTTTGTCGACATCCAGACCGCCGGACGGTGTCATCGGCACGGCGACTGCTCGACACCCCGCCAAAATTGCACCCATCTCATAGGTTGGATAAGAAACCGCGGGAAACAAAACCGTGTCGCGATCTGGGCTACGAAGTTTCATGTATTGCGGTGTTGTCGCAACGAATTCTTTGCTGCCGATGCACGCCGCGATCTGCGAGGTGGGCGCAGTTATCGCAAACTTGCGTTGCATCCAGGCTTGGGCGGCGTTGCGCAACGCCTCAGTACCGATGCTTGGCGGGTAGCCACGCTCGCTGTTGGACGCCGACAACGCAGCGACAATTGCTGGTGCCGGCGGATCGCACGGCGTGCCGATCGAAAGGTCGACCAAACCGCCTTCGTGTTTGTCGGCAAGGGATTTGAACTTATCTAAGCGGTCGTAGGGATACGGCGGTGGAACGAAACCTTGGGTCATTGCGCGACCACGAACTCGCTCAAACGCCCGGCGCTGGCATCGGCGAGCCGCGCCCGAATGCGCATTGCATTTTCTTCATTAGATGTTGACACGACTTCGCCCTCTCGGTGCACTGTGGCGACAATGTCGCCTCGATCATAAGGTATTAGCAATTCGATCACCGTGGTCAGCGATCGCATTCGGTCGCCAATCGCCAGCAATAGATCGGTGATGCCTTCGCCAGTCATCGCCGAAAATGCGACTGCGCCCTGATTTTCGTAAACAAGTCGTTTCGCCTCATCGGGATGCAGATCGGTTTTGTTAATAACCAGCAACTCGGGCACTTTGTCGGCGCCGATTTCTGCGAGCACCTCACGCACTGCGGCTATCTGCCCGTTTGGATCGACCGCGGAAGCGTCGACGACATGCAACAACAAATCGCTGGTCACTGCAACCTCGAGTGTGCTCTTGAACGCTTCAATCAAGCCGTGCGGTAGTCGGCGAACGAAACCAACGGTGTCAGAAAGCAGAACTGGCTCGCCACCTGGCAACGCGAGTCGACGAGTTGTCGGATCAAGTGTCGCAAACAAACGGTTCTCAACCAAAACTCCGGCACTCGTCAAGCGATTGAGTATCGAAGATTTGCCGGCATTCGTATAGCCAACGATTGCGACCGAACCCAGACCACTGCGCTCGCGGCTTTTGCGTTGCTCTTGACGATTTTTTTGCAGATTGTCCAGTTCACGATCGAGACGACTGATTCGCTCGCCGATGCGACGGCGATCGACTTCAAGTTTGGTTTCACCAGGACCTCGTGTGCCGATGCCACCCGCCTGTTGCGAGAGACCAGCTTTGGCGCCACGGCGAATGCGTGGCAACCGATAACGCAACAGCGCCAACTCAACTTGTGCTTTACCTTCGAGCGTGTGTGCGTTCTGTGCAAAAATATCTAAAATCACCGCGGTGCGATCGAGTGCCGTGCGACCCAATAGTTTTTCTAAATTAAATTGTTGTCCGGGTGACAGTTCATTGTCGAACACAACCGTGTCAGAGTCAAGTGCCAAGCACAGCTCTTTGAGTTCTTCGGCTTTACCTTTGCCGATGTAATAGGTGCTGTCTGGTGCATCTCTGCGCTGAGTGATGCGGGCAACTTCATCGGCGCCCGCCGTGTCAATCAATTGCGCGAGTTCATCTAGCGACTCTTGAGTTTCGTCGTCGGTGCGACCTGGCATCATGACGGCGACCAAAATAATTCGCTCGCGAATGCCGCGCGAGATGAGTGTCGAGCCGAGTGCCTCTTGATATGGCGTGTTCACAACAGGCTCACAGAACTAACTCGAGATTGTGACGCGAAGAAAAGTTTGCCGGCCCGATGAGAGTCACATGACCAGTCTGAGGATGATTGAGCCGCACTGTTGCATCTCCGCCTGGTTGATGAACGAGCACCTCGCGCACCGACGCCGGAACCAAGCCCCACTTGCTTGCCGCCCACGCACTGGCACATGCGCCAGTGCCACAGGCCTGGGTAATGCCGGCGCCGCGTTCGTGCACGCGCATTGTTATGGCGTGACTCTCTGGTCCTGGTTCGATAATTTCGAGATTAACTTGCGGAATCTTGCGACCGATCTCGAGCAAGTTGACGAGACTCACATCTTCAACGCCCACAACCGCATGCGGATTGCCGACCGATAGATGCATCACGGGGCGATTCGGGTCGCTGCCAATATCTGACCAGTTTTTTGGTTCGTCAATTTTTTTGATGGGTCCCATGTCGACACTGGCTCTCACTTCGTCTTGCGAAACGGGCTCGACATCGACGACCCGATCGCCTTCATCGGTTGTCACCGTGTAACTCACTGCACTCTCGTGACCATCTGCATCGAAAGCTGCTTGTGCCAGACAACGAATGCCGTTGCCGCTCATTTCAGCGCGCGAGCCATCTTGATTGAACAATTGCATCCGCAACTTGAAATCTGCGACTCGCGACATCAACAGCAGTCCATCGGCACCGACCCCGTGCGTGCGATCACACCATTGTCGGGCGATTTTTGACCAGTCAATTTTTGTAGGGTCAAGATTCAGCGCCACAAGTTGATCTATATTCAGCACCAAAAAATCGTTTCCTAGACCGTGATGTTTGGTGACGACAACTTGCATGATGATTTCTGTCTAGCGTAAATGCTTGGCGATTATCGGCACAATTTCGGCCACGGGGTCTTCGCTTATTGAAACCCACTTGATGCGCGGATCTCGTCTGAACCACCGCTCTTGGCGCACCGCGAATTGACGGGTGTGAGTGATCGTTTCGGCTACGGCTTCGTCCAGACTCAATTTGCCGTCTAAATGTTGCAGAATTTCTTTGTAGCCAAGTGCCTGCGCCGCCGTGCGCGAAAAACCCTGCTTTGAGTTGCGCAGCGCCGTGACCTCGGCAACCAGCCCGGCGTTGATCATCGCGTAGACCCGATCGGCGACGCGCTGCGCAAGTCGGTCACGACTCCAACGCAAGCCGATTTGAATCACGCCATTTTCAGGATACGCACTCGTGCCCGGACCAAAACTGCTGAACGGTCGCCCGCTGCCGATGCAGACTTCAAGTGCTCGAATTATTCGTCTTCGATTTGAGCGTTCCATTTTTTCGGCGGCAGTTGAATCAAGTTCTGTGAGGCGCTCGAATAAAGCCTGCGTATTGGCTTCTGATTCGAGTGTCGCACGAATTTCAAGAAATTCTCCGGGCAAATTTAAGTCGTCGATGACTGCTGTCAGATAGAGCCCCGTGCCCGCCACCAATAGTGCTCGTCCGCTCAGTTTGTGGATTTGTTCAAGTGCCTCTGTCGCACTTTTTTTGAATTCGGCGACAGTGAATCGCTCGTGACTGTCGACGATGTCGATGCAGTGATGAGCCACGAGAGCCTGATCTTGCTCGGTCGGCTTGGCGGTGCCGATGTTCATGTCGCGATACACCTGCATCGCATCGACAGCGACGATGTGCACGGGGCTAGATGTCGTTGTCTCGGCCTGAGCGACCGCCATCGCCACCGATGACTTGCCGCTCGCCGTCGGGCCGACGATTACGACCGGTTTACGGATGAGATCGTTCATGATTGCACGACTTCGCGTTGAACTTAGTTCGCACTTGACACGGCGAGTCGCAACTTGTGTTTCGGTGCTTCACCCACCTCGATCAATCTTCCTGACAGGTGAAATCGCGCCGCATCTGTCACTTCAACTTTGGCATAGGTGCCGACACGCAGACTCTCGGGCGAACTGAAGTGCAAGATCTTGTTTTGTCGAGTGCGACCAGTCGTCAGTTGTGGATTTTTTTTGCTCATGCCTTCGACGACAACTTCTTCGATCCGACCAATGCGCTCGCGGTGTTTTATGACAGCCGAATGGTCAAGCACAACTTTTAATCGTTCATATCGTTCGACTGCCACAGCCGGATCGATGAACTGATCGGTCATCTGGGCCGCCGTGGTGCCAGGACGCGGCGAAAAAATAAACGAGAAAGCCGAGTCGAAGCAAGCCTGGGCACAGGCTTCGACGGTCTGCAAGAAATCTTCTTCGGTTTCGCCCGGAAATCCGACGATCACATCGGTCGTGACCGCAAGATCGCTGATCATCTGTCGGGCTTGGGCGAGACGATTCAAGTAACGCTCCGCCGTGTAGCCACGATGCATCAGCGCGAGCACCTTGTCTGAGCCTGACTGCATCGGGTAGTGCAAGTGCTCGACAACAGTTGGTGTCTCGGCCATTGCCAGCAAAGTGTCTTCGCGCATGTCTTTGGGATGTGGGCTAACAAAACGCACCCGAGAGACGCCTGGTATCGCACCGACCCTGCGCAACAGTTCGGCGAATTGTGGTTTGGGTTTGACCGTGCTGTCGCCCGCTGCTCGCGCTGACATCGCCAGATCGCGACCGTAACTGTTGACATTTTGGCCAATCAAAGAAATTTGAGTTACGCCACTTCGCACGAGTGACTCAACTTCTGTCAAAATTTCTGCGCTAGGGCGAGAGATTTCTTTGCCACGCACGGCCGGCACGATGCAGTAAGCGCAAGTGTTGTCGCAACCAATCTGAATCGTCACCCACGCGTTATACGAAACTTCTCGACGCATTGGCAGTGCGCTCGGAAACATCGTGTGGTCGTCGAGCACCGCTTCTTCAAGAATCTCGGTGACTGGTCGGCCGTAACGAGTTTGCTCGAGTAACTCGGCTGCGCGATGCACGTTGTGCGTGCCGATAACGACGTCGACATACGGTGCTCGCTGACGAATCGAATCGCGATCTTTTTGGGCCAGACATCCAGCAACGAGAATCTGACGATCATCTTTTTCGGTCTTCCAGTTCTTCAACTGGCTGAGTGTGCCGTAGAACTTATCGTCGGCGTTCTCACGAATGCAACAAGTGTTGATCACCACAACATCGGCGCTTGCGACACTGTCGACATTTACCATGCCGTCTGATTCAAGCAACCCCGAGATGCGTTCAGAGTCATGTTCGTTCATTTGGCACCCAAAAGTGCGAACGAAATAGTTGCGAGTCACGACCTGGCTATTTTAACGGCGTGATTAACGGCGTGATTAACGGCGTGATTTCATTGAGGCAGGTGGGCCTATCGCAGCCCACCTGCCTCAATAGCGGTAGCAAAACTAGAGTTCGATTGGTTCGTCGTCTTTGGCCGTGAAAGCTTTCTTTGGCGCCTTTTCAGCGGCAGGCTTTGCCGGCACTGATTTTGCTTCGGCGGCTTGGGTAGTTGGTGTTTCGACAACAGGCATTGATTGCTGACGAACGCGATCGGCCATTTGCACCATGACTTCGGTGTTTTCTGCCAGGAATAGTTTGGCGTTTTCACGACCTTGACCGAGTTGTTCGCCATCATATGTGAACCATGCGCCGGACTTTTTGGCGATGCCCATTTCGACTGCCATGTCGAGCACGGCGCCTTCGCGGCTTATGCCCTTGCCGTACATAATGTCGAACTCGGCTTGCTTAAACGGAGGTGAAACTTTGTTTTTGACGACTTTCACACGAGTGCGCGAACCCACGACCTCGACACCGTCTTTAATTGTTTCGATGCGACGAATGTCGAGACGTACCGACGAATAAAACTTAAGCGCCCGACCACCAGGTGTTGTTTCTGGAGAACCGAACATCACACCAATTTTTTCGCGCAACTGGTTGATGAACACAGCCACAGTGTTTGACTTGTGCAAGTTCGCTGTGAGTTTGCGCATTGCTTGGCTCATTAAGCGGGCCTGCAAACCCATGTGACTGTCGCCCATTTCTCCTTCGATTTCTGCTCGCGGAGTAAGTGCTGCAACTGAGTCGATGACGATTACGTCAAGTGCGCCAGAGCGCACCAACATGTCGACGATTTCGAGTGCCTGCTCGCCCGTATCTGGCTGTGAGATCAACAAGTTGTCGGTATCAACACCGATCGCCTTGGCATAAATGGGATCCATTGCGTGTTCTGCATCGACATAGGCACAAATGCCGCCGTTGCGTTGGGCCTCTGCCACGATATGCATCGCCAGAGTTGATTTGCCCGACGATTCTGGGCCAAAGATTTCAACAATGCGACCGCGTGGAACGCCGCCGATGCCGAGAGCGATGTCAAGCGGAAGAGCACCTGTTGGAATGAACTCAATCTCGAGACCTTGCTTATCGCCCATGCGCATGATCGAACCTTTGCCGAACTGCTTATCAATTGCCCCAAGGGCTACCTCGAGGGCTTTGTCTTTTTCGGTGCTCATTTTGTGTTGCCTTTCATTTGGTTGAAATTGATCGTTGTTTTGGGGGAAATTTGTTTATGTTTAGAAAATGGCACCCTAGGTAATGGGTGTTGCAGGCAACCCTACACACGAACAGATGTTCGGTCAAGCATCTTAAACCTATATGGCATAGGCCTTTCAGCCCGGCTTTATGGCGTCTTAAAGATGGTCGCCTGCTGCGATGCGTCAAGCGCTATTCAAGTTTGGGCGATGAATTTATTTTTCAGATGAGAAGTTCGTCAACAAATTCTTGAAAAACATTTGCGTAATTCAGCGTCTCAGATTCACCGTGCAGAATTGAAATCAACCACTGGTCGTCGAGACCTGGTGGAAGAAGCGCTCCGCGATTGATGCCGTGCATCCACTGCGCGAACGCCAGATCAAAATCGGTGGCTTTGTAGTCGCGATAATTTTGAATCGGTTCACGCGACCAAGTGACGCAACCTTTGGCGCCGAATTGCACGACGTGCGCGTCGATACCGGCGCGATCGATCACATCCGTGCAGGCGTCAACAAGTTTCGTGTTTAGATCAATTGCTTTTTGCGTGGCTTCGCGTGTGCAAACTTGGCGCAACACCGCCTTGGCTGCAGCCATGCACAATGGGTTGCCGTTGTACGTGCCGAGATGCACCACTTTGCCGTTGGTTATCGTGTCCATATATTCGCGTTTGCCACCAAATGCACCGAGCGGCAAACCACCGCCGATTGACTTGGCAAGAGCGACAAGATCGGGCGTAACCCCGAGCGCGCCAGTCGCGCCGCCCCAGCCAGATGTGATGCCCGTTTTTACTTCGTCAAAAATCAACAGCGTGCCGTAGCGCTGAGTGATTTCGCGAACTGCTTGCAAGTAACCGGGCAACGGCATGCAGATGCCGATGTTTTGCATTACTGGCTCAACAATGAAACACGCCACATCGCCCGCTCGCAAAATATCTTCGAGCGCCTCTGGGTCGTTATACGGCACGACGAGCGTCGTTTTGACAGTGTCAGCGGTGATGCCAGCACTTGACGGCACCGAAAAAGGCCTTCGCGCGGGGCCGGCAACTGCGATCGGTGGCTTCATCGAGATCATTACTTCGTCGTGATGACCGTGATAACCACCTTCGACTTTGACGATTTTGTCGCGGCCAGTTGCGGCGCGCGCGACGCGAATTGCGTCCATCGTCGCTTCAGTGCCCGAGTTGGTGAAGCGCCAAAGTGGCAATCCGTAGCGCTCGGCGAGCATCTCAGCGACCTCGGCATTGTCTTCACAAGGCGACACAAATAGCGTGCCGATATCCAGTTGCTTGTCGATTGCTGCGCGCACGAGCGGGTGCACATGGCCCGCAAACAGCGCGCCAAAACCCATGTCAAAATCGGTGTAGCGATTGCCATCGACGTCTTGCATCCACGAACTGCCGGCCGAGGCGATGACGATTGGATACGGGTCATACGACTGGAAATTCGACGGTACGCCTAGTGGCAAACTTTTGCGGGCCCGCTCAATGGCGCGATGCGAGCCTTTTGTGCGCTCGGCGTACAACGCGAGCTCTCGGGTTGTTATCTCCCTTGCACGATGCGCAAGTGGTGAAAACAGCGTGGAATCCATCGCTGTCATGGTTATCAACTCCAGTGATTTGTTGACATCAGTGTAGCCGTGGTCATCAGCGCGGAAGAACTCGCAAACTCAAGGATTCATAGGGTTCTAAAAGATTTAATTCACGCGCGAATCACAAATGTGCGTTGGGGCGACCGCATATATGTGGCACACTTAATTGTTCGTGGTGGGCGTAGCTCAGTTGGTTAGAGCGCCAGGTTGTGGTCCTGGAGGTCGGGGGTTCGAGACCCCTCGTCCACCCCAACAAAATTTCGCGCTTTTCGGCGTATCACCATGATCTATTAGAGTGGCGAGGCGTTATCGCTTAAGGCGTTGTCGCTCCTCTAGCTCAGTTGGTAGAGCAACGGACTCTTAATCCGCAGGTCCTGGGTTCAAATCCCAGGGGGAGCACTTAATGAACATAGTCGTTGTGCTTGGCCATCCGAGTGCCGACAGTTATTGTGCGGCAATTTTTGATGGGATAATTGGCGCGCTCGAATCACAGTGCGCGCACAGCATCACGGCGATTCGCTTGGCTGACGAGAAGTTCGCAACTGCAATATCGGCTGGCGAGCTTACGGCATATGAAACCGCGACACCGTTGATAACCGACGAGACACGCCGCCACGCCGAAGTTCTCAAGCAAGCCGAGGCACTGATTTTTGTCTACCCCACTTGGTGGTCTGGGCTGCCAGCACAACTCAAAGGTTGGCTCGAGCGTGTTTTCGTGTTGGGTGTGGCGTTTCGGTTTAACGACAACAACAAGATTCGACCCAACTTGCACAATGTTCGCCACATAATTGGTGTCAGCACATACGGCTCGCCGTGGCGCTATGTGAAACTGGTCAACGACAACGGCCGACGAACTTTGACTCGCGCGATTCGTGCATCAACCGGCTTGCGCACGCGCACGATGTGGTGTGGCATCTACGCGCTCGACACTTGCACCGCCGAAGAGCGCCGAAAATTTCTGACCGACACGACGACAAAAATAGTCAATCGACTCGGCCGCAAAACGAGCGGGTCATGAAAGCGCTCGTAATTTATGTTCACCCGGTTGATGGCTCATTCAACTGCGCGATTCGCGATGCGGTGATCAAAGGATTAACTACCGCCAAACATGATGTTCGCTTGCGCGACTTGTA
>CAMDEC010000013.1 GCA_945893395.1 Bifidobacterium breve | reverse complement strand
GTTTATTCGGCGACAAAGGCATATGTCACGAGTTTGACCGAAGCGTTGCACGAAGAAATGCGCGGCACTGGTGTGCGTGTCACGGCGCTTTGTCCGGGACTGGTTCGTACAGAGTTTCAGAGCATTTCGAGCACCGAGAAATATGCGCGAGACTTTCCGGCGTTCTCGTGGCTTGATGTCACTGATGTTGCGCGTGCTGGTTTGCGCGATGTCGCTCGCGGTCGCGCGTTGAGCGTGCCAGGAGCACTATATAAAGCTCTCGTTACGCTTTCTGACCTCGCGCCGCGTTTCTTGGTGCGCCGTATCGCTGCCTTCGCCACCGGCCGCCGCTAAACGCATAGTTCACTACTCGCGTCAAATTAGGTTGGTGCTGTGCGAAGGCTAAGTCCGTTTTTGATCATTCTGCTTGCGACATTTATGGCGGCGAGTGCTGGCCAAGTTGTCGGGGCGACTGATGCGCCACTGGGTCGGGCGAGGGTATTGATAATTGGAGATTCGGTGTTTGATGCATTCGACCATGTGGTGAGTGCGCGTGAATTGTTGGATAGTCAACAAAAAATAATTTTTGCGGTGCAGGGTTGCCAGAAACTTGTCGAGCCTGGATGTTTTAAGTGGGTGAAGCTGAGCGCATTAGACCAGTTAAAGAAAAATGCTGGGCGATTTAGCGATGTTGTCGTTATCGGCACGGGGTATAACGATCGAATTGGCACACCGTTTCGAGATGCAGTCATCGCAATTACCGATGAGGCCACTCGACAGGGTGTCGATGTGATTTGGATTACCTACCGACAGGTGCGCCATGTTCGCGGCAAGGCGACGACGATGAACAAGCAATTGATCAAACTCGACCAGAAAATTGAGAATCTGCACATTGCCGACTGGAATAGTTTTAGTGAAGGCAAAGACAAGAGCGGCTGGTTTCGTGGCGATCGAATTCACCTGGTGACGCCTGGTGCTGTAGGGCTGGCGCAGTTGCTGAACAAGTCAGTAGCCGAGGTCATCGCAAAGCGAGAAGCCGAACGCGCAGCCACAAGTGTGACAACGACGACGATTAGCGGGTAGCGCGGGTTAGCTTGCGTCAGCGGAAGTCGGCTGATGAGTATTGACCGATGCGGTCGGCGCGATGTTGCGTGTCGATCACGCGCACTGTGCCACTGCGGCTGCGCATCACCAAACTTTGTGATCGCGCACCATACGAGTCGTAGCGAACTCCGCGCAATAACTCGCCATCGGTGACGCCAGTGGCGGCAAAAAATACATCGTCGCCACTGCACAGATCATTGACCGTCAAAACTTTCGACAAATCGTAGCCAGCGTCTTTGGCTACTTTTGCCTCGGCATCGTTCTTAACCCACAACCTGCCCAAAATTTGACCGCCCAGACTTTTGAGTGCCGCCGCAGCAGTGACGCCCTCGGGTGTGCCACCGATGCCCATCAACACATCGATACCAACACTTGGCGAAGCGGCTGCAATTGCGCCGGCGATGTCGCCGTCGCTAATCAAGTGGATGCGACAGCCGCAACTGCGAACCTCGGCGATGAGTTCATCGTGTCGGGGCCGCTCTAAAATGACGATGACAAGCTCGTTGAGTGATTTTTTTGTCGCCTTGGCAATTTCTTTGAGATTTTTTGTCGGCGAAACATTGATGTCGATTGCGTTGGCTGCTTCTTGGCCGACCGCAATTTTCTCCATATAAACACATGGACCCGGATTAAACATCGTGCCGCGTTCGGCAACAGCCAACACTGACAACGCGTTGTTGCGACCCAGCGATGTGAGCGTCGTGCCATCAATCGGATCAACTGCAACATCAGTCTCTGGTTTAGAACCGTTGCCGACGCGTTCGCCATTGAACAACATTGGGGCTTCGTCTTTTTCGCCTTCGCCGATGACGACGATGCCATCCATATTTACGGTGTCGAGCAGGTTGCGCATCGCGTCGACTGCGGCACCATCGGCGGCGTTTTTGTCGCCACGACCAACCCATTTTGATGCCGCGAGTGCAGCCGATTCGGTAACCCGCACGAGTTCTAGCGCCAAGTTGCGGTCTGGGCGTTGCGTCAACGGCATCACATTGATGTTAGCGCAATATCGCTTCAGCCAAAAAACAACTAGCGTTCGGCTTGTGAGCGAACTCAACCCGAACGCACCGATCACCGAGTGGGAGCTCGATGAATGGTCGCATGAGACTCGTGTCGAGTTGACGGCACTGTTGGTTGAGGCGGGTATCGCGCATCGATGGGAGTACACAGTTTTGATTGCCGAGTCGGCACGCGAAGTCGATGTCGAAGAAGTTTTGGATGAGATTGAAAATCTTGATGATGAAATCGACGAACAAGATGAGACAGAACAAGCTGATGCAAAAGTTCTGAAACAACTTTCTGGAGTCGCGCAAAAAATCGTAAGAGATCCATCTGACACGAAGGCGGTGGCGAGTCTTGTGAGCATTCTTGAAGAGATTGACGCGGCAGGTGCGCCAAGTGACATGAGTGACTCTGAGTGGCGGCATATCAAAGACCTAGCCAGTCAGGTTGAAGATGCACTAGTTGGGGGAGATCGACCTGACGAAGTGTTGGCAATGGATCTCGCCAGTCGGTTGGTGGCGATTCTGCGCTCGAATCACTAACCGTTTTTTGTGATCAGCAATTAGTCTCTGAACCTATGGTCGCTGGTGAGGTGCTTGCCGAAGTTGAGATTTGGCATACCCGACCGTTTACGCCGACGCGGAGGCTGTCGCTCGGAGCGTTGAACTTGCCGGTTCAACATTCGCCGGGGTTTGGTGGCTTGCTACTCGGTGGCATTGTGGCCCAACACTTTGGCGAGATTGATGACGAAATGGTGCCAGACGTGCATCGGCTGTTGGCGCAAGTTGAGCGGGGCGAACGCGTTACACAACCGCGATTGCGACATCGACTGCAAACTGATCGACACGGTTTGGCAAAAAGTGTGCATCGTCTACACGGTGACGAAAATGAATTGAAATTTAATTTCGAATCCAACGGCAGCGCTTTGTTGCAGGTGCTCGGCGCGATTTATTCGTTAGAACGACTTGAAGAATCAGCGCGACGCGCGTTAAGTTTGGTCATCAGCCGAGCGATGCGTTGGCGCGGGCCACTTGATTCGTCGTTTATTTCATTTTTGGCTGGAAGTTCAGCGTCAAATATCTCGTCGATGACCGACTCGCGGGCGTGGGCGCTTGACTTGCTTGGGTTTCCAGCAGGCACCATTAAGCCGTCAAAGCGCCAAGTGCAAGAGCGTTATCGCGCGGCGTTGCGCGGCGTGCACCCAGATCACGGCGGCGATGCCGCCACTGCTGGCAAATCAATCGAAGAAATTGGAGAAGCCCGCCGAGTGCTGCTGCGCTCGTGAAAACACGTTTGCTGTTGAGACAGTGATAACTGGCGTTGTGTTGTTTCCGGGGGCGGGAACAAATGCAAATCATCAGTCACTTGTCGCAATTGAGATGGCATTAAAGACCGTGAGTACGAAAATCAAAGTCGCTCGCTGTGATTTTGAATATCGCAAGGCCGACAAAAGTTTTCCAGACAAGACGCCAGTGTTAATCGAGACCGTGCGCACGGCCGTGACGCGGGCCGCACAAGATTGGGGCTGTGCAACGAATGAAATAGTGATCGGTGGTCGGTCAATGGGCGGGCGAATGTGCAGCATGGCGATAGCCGACGCCGACGCCAAGCATGCACTTGAGGTTGCTGGTTTGGTGTGCGTTTGCTATCCGTTGCATCCACCTAAACAGCCAGAAAAGTTGCGTAGTGAACATCTGCCAAGAATTTCGGTGCCGACACTATTTATAAGTGGAACGCACGATGAGTTTGGCACGGTTGAAGAACTAACTGCAGCAACAAGACCGATGAGGGCAAAAACACACGCTTGGATCGATGGCGCGCGCCACGATTTGAAGAATCGCGATGCTGAAGTTAGCGAAATTATTGCCGGTTGGGTTACTGCGTTGTAATTGATCTTGCAGTAATCACATCTTGCGGGTTGAGTTCTTCGAGTTCGCGGTGCGCCGACTCGGGAAAAGTTGCATAGACCAAAATGCCGGCGATAATCGGACCAATTGCGAGCCAACTCATGACTGTGCCATAAGTGACATCGCGATTAAGGAAATATCCTGCGCCGACTAGGCCGACGCTGCCGCCGATCAGCGAAGCTGTCATGATCACGCTTGAAGCGAACGAGCGATGCAAAGTCGGAAACATTTCGCCGCGATAAACCGCCATGGCTGGGTAGGCCAGACCCAGGCAGATGCCCCCAGAAACAGACGCGAGCCACATTGCCTGACCGCTAGTGCTGAACGCTGCCGTCAGCAAAATTGCACCTAGCGGAAAAGTTATCGTCGATAGAAAACGGCGTCCGCGTGCGTCAGCAACGCGACCACCGATCAGCAAACCAATGGCTGCCGGCGTGCCCGTGACGAGAGTAAATGCTGTGATCATGACTGCCGAATAGTCGCGGACATCGCGCAAGTAGCGAACTTGAAACACCGACGATGCCGCAATGAAGATGTTGCCGAATATTGCAACCAGACTTTGCGTAGCCAAGCGCGATTTGTCGATGTGTGTCGCCGACTCGAGGTGTGCCTCGTGGCGCTGGATGAATCGAGTTGTCTCGGGCAACTTGCGTTGCACAACGATTGCTATCGCGACCCACGCGAGTGAAATTGCATAGATATATCGCCATGAGTCTGCGCCTAGATCGGCGAGTGGCAATGCGGCAAGTGCAAAACCTGCACCGAAGCCCGCGGCAATTGCGAGCACGCTGATTGCCCAGGCGCGTGATTCACTCGACATTTCTTCGGTGGCGACGATACCGATCAAAATTGTCAAGACCAATGCGAGTGGTCGACCGAGTGTTTGTGTCGCCACCAAAATTGCAAAACTTGGTGCGAGACCACCAAGCGCAGTGATGATCGGCGCACCGAATGCACAAAAAATAATTAATCGACGGCGGCCGATACGGTCGGCGAGTGCGGCGAGCGGAAGTGAAATGACGACACCCCAGCGGATGATTGCCGCGCCGATGCCTTGTCCCTGTTCTGAAATTGCAAAGTCTTGTGCGGCGTAGGCAACTGTTTGTGTGAACAATGTGTTGGCATATGTTGCTGGCACGCAGGCCAAAGCGAGAAGCCACAAAATAGTGCGTTGGCGCGCAGTCAATGCGGGTGTTCGGGGTTTTCGGCTCACTGCGGGAGCATACTGAAATGTCATGAATAATCAGTCGCCACGCATCATTGTGCGCCGTTCGGGACCGCTTTCGGGCAATGTTCAGGTGCCAGGGGCCAAGAATTCGGTGCTTAAGTTGATGGCGGCGACTTTGTTGGCCGAAGGTGAATATGTGTTCACCAACGTGCCAGCGATTGCCGATGTCGACACGATGTCAGATTTGTTGACGGCACTTGGAGTGAAAAGCAAATGGCTCGGGCCCCATGAACTTTCGTTGACTAATTCTGGAAATATTTCAACTGAAGCGCCGTTCGAAAACGTAGACAAGATTCGTGCCAGCATCAATGTGCTTGGGCCGTTGTTGTCGCATTATGGCCAGGCGCTGATCAACTGGCCTGGTGGCGACGACTTTGGTGGGCGGCCAATCGATTTGCACATCAGCGGCCTAGAAAAAATGGGTGCGACGATTGAGCAAAATCTTTTGAACATCAACGCGTATGCCAAAGAATTGCGCGGCGCCGAGATTGAACTTTCGTTTGCCAGTGTCGGTGCCACGGAAAACATTTTGACTGCGGCGATTTATGCCAAGGGCACGACGGTGATCGACAACGCGGCGCGCGAGCCAGAGATCGGCGACTTGTGCAACATGCTCGTGGCGATGGGTGCGCAAGTTGAGGGCATTGGCACTTCGCGCTTAATAATCCATGGTTCAAAAAAAGGTTCGTTGCGCGGTGTGCGTCACGCAGTCATCAACGATCGCGTGCAAGCGGCGACTTACATTGCAGCCGTGGCGATTGCTGGTGGCGATGTGCAGGTGCGTGGTGCTCGCCCCGAACATATGGAGATGGTGATCAATAAATATACGCAGATGGGCGTATCGATCTATCCGCAGCGTGACGGCTTGCGCGTGACGGCGCCTGAGCGACTTTCGGCGACTGATTTTGCGACGTTGCCTTACCCGGGTATCGCGACCGACTATAAACCCCTGCTCGTGGCGATGAATTCGGTTTCAAACGGTGTTGGCATCGTCACTGAAAATTTATTTCCTGGTCGGTTTCGATATATCGAAGAGTTGTGCAAACTTGGCGCCGACATTCGGATCGACGGTCATCATGCCGTCATCAAGGGTGTCGATCATCTAATTGGCGCTGCGGTGACTGCGCCAGATATTCGCGCTGGGGCTGCGCTAGTCGTTGCCGGTTTGGCGGCGCACGGTGAAACGGTGATCAGTGAGATTCATCACATCGACCGCGGCTACGACGACTTGGTCGGACGACTCAGTGGTCTCGGTGCCGACTTGACTCGCGTTTGATTCGCGTTTAACTCGTTGTGTTACCCGCCATAACACCCCGATTATCACGAGAATTGGTCCTGCGACCAAGAGAATCTCATCCCAACCACCTTGGTGAGCAAGCACCCTCGTATCGTAGAGGGTTCGGGAATCAAAACTAGGCAGGATGATTAAGTGTCAATTCGCACACAAGTTGAGGAAACAATCGAAGTGATTCGCCCGGCCTTGCAGGCTGACGGCGGTGACATAATTTTGCGCGAAGTTGATGAAGCGACCGGCGTCGTCAGCGTGACTCTTACTGGCGCGTGCGGCACTTGTCCAGCGTCAGATCAAACTCTGAAAGCGGGCATCGAGCGAATTATGCGCGATCGAATTGACGGCATCACTGAGGTCGTCGCGGTATAAATGAACTCGCGTTCAACCGACACCACAAAATTATTTGAGGATGCTTGCGCCGGTGATCGTGCGGCCCTCGCACGATTGCTTTCGCTGATCGAGAGTGGCGGTGACGACGCGCGAAACATCGGGCGATTGGTTTATCCAAAAGTTGGTAACGGTTATGTTGTCGGCATCACAGGTGCGCCGGGCGCGGGCAAGAGCACGCTGACTTCATCCCTGATTAGTCATTTGCGTTCGAAGTCGCAAGAAGTTTCGGTATTGGCGATTGACCCGTCGTCACCGTTTACGGGTGGCGCAATTTTGGGTGATCGAATTCGGATGCAGAGTCACGCCACTGATGCGGGTGTATTTATTCGCAGCATGGCGACGCGCGGTCACTTGGGTGGTTTGAGTTTGGCGACGAGCGAAGCGATTCGGTTGCTGGATGCAGTTGGTTCGCCGTGCACTCTGGTCGAGACCGTTGGTGTGGGTCAGGTTGAAGTTGAGATCGCACGTAATGCCGACACGATTGTCGTCGTCGTCAATCCGGGTTGGGGCGACTCGGTGCAAGCCAACAAAGCAGGGTTGCTTGAAATCGCTGATGTGTTTGTGATCAACAAGGCTGACCGGCAAGGTGTAGATCAAACTCAGCGCGATCTCGATCAGATGCTCGAACTTTCGGATATTGCCTCGGGTGCGTGGCGACCGATGATCGTGCGCACTATAGGCACGACTGGTGAAGGTGCCGCCGAGTTATGGCAGGCGATTAATGCGCACCGCGAGCACGCAACTAGTGATGGCTCGCTGGCGAAGCGTCGCGAACAACGGTTGCGCAATGAACTGCGGGCGATTATCGAGCGCCGATTAGAGCATCGAGCGCGAGAAATTTGCACGGGCGCGCGATGGGAAGAAATTCAAAACGAAATGTTGGCGCGCTCGCGTGACCCGTGGAGTTGTGCCGACGAAATGTTGGCTGGCATTTTGTAGTGACAGAGTTGCGGCGAGTTGTAGTTTCAAGTTTGACTTTGGGTGGTGCTGTCGGCATCTTTGCGTTGTCGTTTGGCGTGGCTTCGGTGAGTGCAGGCGCAAGCGTGTGGCAAACATGCGCGTTGTCGCTGTTTGTGTTTACCGGCGCGTCGCAATTTTCGGCGATGAGCGTCGTCGGTGCCGGCGGTTCAATGGTTGCGGCTTATGGCGGCGCCGTGTTGCTGGCTGTTCGCAACCTGGTTTATGGTTTGGCGCTTTCGTCGTCGGCAAAATCAATGGCCGGCAATTTGCCGAGTCGATTGTTTGCCGCACATTTTGTGATTGACGAAACTACGGCTCTTGCATTGGCTGAGTCGTCGCCAAGATTTCGCAAGATCGCGTTTTGGACGACCGGAATCGGCTTGTTCACCTTTTGGAATCTCGGCACGCTGATTGGCGCGCTGGCCGGCAGTGCGATTGATCCGCAAAAATTTGGGTTAGACATTGCGTTTCCAGCGGCGTTCATTGTGATGCTCGTGCCGCATTTGCGTTCGAAGTTGGGTCGTCAGGCAGCGGCGCTTGGTGGCGTGCTGTGTTTGGTTTCGATTTCATTTTTGCCAGTGGGTGTGCCGATCTTGCTGGCGGCGACTGCTGTATTGGTGGGGGTGCGCAATGATCAGTGAAGCGCCGACGAATTTGTGGCTAATGATCGTCGCGCTAGCAGTTAGTGCATATTTGTTAAAGATGTTTGGGCTCGTCGTTTTGGGCTCGCGACAGTTGCCAAAGGTTTTCGATCGCTGTCTTGGATTGATACCTGCGGCGCTGTTGTCGGCGCTGGTTCTAAAAGATACTTTTTCAGTCGGTCAGAGTTTGGTGGTTGATGCACGGGTTGTTGGATTTGCTGTTGCTGTTATTGCCGCGTGGCGTCGTGCGCCGTTGATTGTCGTTGTGGTGTTGGCGGCAGGTGCGACTGCATTTTTGCGCGCGATTTAATCAAAAAGCGATTTAATTAGTTTTGCAGAGTGCTGCGAGGCCGCGCAAGTTGCGCTTCCAGATCTGGCGCAGAACTACTTTGCCGCCGATAAATGCGCCAAGTGGCCCGCCGAGAAACCATGGGAAGACGAGTTCTTCCTCCCATTTAAAAAGCGTGCGTGCGCCATTATTCAGTGGTTCGAGGGTGAACACGCCGCTACCCGTCACGATGCCGATGTGTTTCACGCCCATTGCTTTACCTGGCACCCACTGCGTGATTTCCATTTTGTCGGTCAGGCGAATCGGGCCGACTTTGGTGTCGCAAAGAAATGCCGTGCCGACCCCGCTCTTTTGATCAGAGATGAAGCGAATTGCGACGGCGTCATGCATCCAATCAACGTGCCTCTCAATAGGCTCAACAATTTGCCAGACCTTCTCGGGGCTGGCGTCAATTTGAATCGAAACTTTGATCATGCTCATCGCCTTGTGAGTGTAGTTAGCCTGTAGTTCTGTGGCGATTCGTAAAAATAATGCTTTGAGCAACGAGACAATTGCTGATTTTGTCTATCTAGATCACGCTGCGAGTACGCCGATGCGCCAGGAGGCGATCGAGGCGATGACACCTTATATGAGTGGCATTTATGCCAACCCTTCGGGGTCGCATCGGTTTTCGCGAATTGCACGCAAGGCGATTGACGAGGCGCGGGATGATGTTGCCGAGGCATTGGGTTGCAAGGTTGGCGAAGTTGTGTTCACAAGTGGCGGCACCGAGGGTGACAACGCGGCGATTTTCGGTGCGGTGCGGCGCAAGTCGGGTATCGCAGTTTGTTCAGCGGTCGAGCATCACGCGGTTTTGCATTGTGTTGAAAATCTAAAGGGGCGAGTAGTCGGTGTTGATGCGACTGGCGTGATCGATCTTGCCGAACTTGAGCGCGTGTTGCAAGAAGCGCGTGCTATTGGTGATATGAGCGGCCGTGTAAGCGTCGTGTCGGTGATGGCGGTGAACAACGAGGTTGGCAGCATTTCGCCATTGCGACAAGTTGCCAAGATCGTGCGCGCGCAAGCACCAGACGCCGTGCTGCACACCGATGCGGTGCAAGCAACTTGTTGGCAAGACTTGCGTGAGATTTCAAAACTTGTGGACGTACTTTCGATTTCGGCGCATAAGTTCGGTGGGCCAAAAGGTATGGGCATCACGATGCAGCGGCTCGGCCTAGAAATTGATCCGCTGATTGTGGGTGGCGGGCAAGAGCGCGATCGTCGAAGTGGCACACACAATGTTGCGGGCATTATGGCCACGGCAGCGGCGTTGCGCGCGACTGACTCGGCGCGCGATACCGAAGTTGCGCGCGTCACAAAATTGCGCGATGCGTTGGTTGATGGCGTGATGAGCGAAGTTGATGATGTTCTCGAAACTGTGCCGCGCGACAAACGCGTTGCTGGTGTTGCACATATGTGCATTGGCGGTTGCGAAAGTGAGTCGGTGCTTTATCTGCTTGATGAGGCAAAGATTTGCGCGTCGGCGGCGAGTGCTTGCGCCAGCGGGGCGATGGAACCGTCGCATGTTCTGTCGGCTATGGGTGTTGACAAGAAATATTCAGCGGGGGCTTTGCGCATGAGCCTTGGTCACACGACGACCGAGCGCGAGATTGATCGCGCAATTGTTGCTCTTGTTGGTGTTGTTCGGCAGTTGCGACGCAATAAAGTTAAAGCCTGATGAAAGTTCTCGTGGCGATGTCTGGTGGCGTTGATTCGTCGGTGGCTGCGGCTGAACTTATCGATCAAGGTCACGAAGTTGTGGGTGTGACGATGCGTCTGTGGGGTGGCGAGAGCGACACCGGGTGTTGTTCGGTCTCAGATGTAGATGATGCGCGCCGAGTGGCGCAACAACTCGGTATCGATCACTTGGTGTTTAATTTTTCTGACGACTTCAACAAACATGTCGTCGCACCGTATGTGCAGGCCCATGTTGACGGCATTACGCCAAACCCATGCATCGAGTGCAACCGACATTTGAAGTTTGATCGTTTGAGCGAGCGAGCGCGAGTCTTGGGTTTTGATGCCGTGGCGACTGGTCATCATGCACAAGTGTCGCGCGATGATGACGGGGTCTTTCGCTTGACGCGTGGTCATGACGAACTAAAAGATCAGAGCTATGTCGTTTATATGCTCGACCAGGATGAGTTGGCGTTCACTATGTTTCCGGTCGGACATCTGACAAAGGCGCAAGTACGAGACCGAGCGGTCGCGCTTGGTTTGCGTACGGCGACCAAACCAGACAGCCAAGATGTTTGTTTCATTTCACGCACAGGTGGCCGCGAAACTTTCTTGGGCAATCGCATCGAGTTTCGCAAAGCATCTGTAGTAACCAGCGATGGCGCGACTGCCGGCGCAGTCGACGCGCTTGAACTCGTGACGATTGGCCAGCGCAAAGGCTTGGGTTTGCCAGGTGGCGGACCAAAACAGTTTGTAGTTGATGTTGATACGCCGAATGCCCGAGTCGTGATTGGCAGTGAAGATCAACTGTTGCGCACGGGTCTGGTGGTGAGCGATGTGATGTGGGCGTATGTTGCGCCGGTTGTCGGCGAAACAGTTCTAGTGCAATGCAGTGCGCATGGTGCCGCGGTCAGCGCGACTATTGAACGAGTTGATGGCGCTGGCATGACAAATAGTTTGGGTGGTTTGGTGTTGCGATTTGATGTGGCGCAACGACGCATCGCCCCTGGACAGAGCATCGTTTGCTACGACATGACGAATAGTTTCGTGCTCGGTGGCGGTATCGCCGAAGCAGTTGATCCAGTAACGAACTAAATTTTTTGTTGTGCGGCGCGCAGTACAGCGCCGGGGCGAGAGGGTGCGATCAAGATTGATGAAGCGTGAATCGCGCTGACTGCTTTTAAGTGTTTGGCTGTCAGCGAAGTCAGCGAAACATCTTGGGGTTGTTTGAAACTTAGTTCGAGTGGCACGCCCCAAGTGAGCGCGGTTAGGTCGGCGGCTTGCGTGTCGCGTTTGGCTAGTTGAATTGCGACTAGGTCATGCTTGCGGATCATCAAGTTTGTGCCGAGCAAAGTTTCATCGTGCACGACGAAGCCGGCGGGCACGAACACGAACCAACGGCGTGAGAGTTGATGAATGCGTTGAGCGAAGAACCAAAAACCGACCGTAGAAACTGCACTGCAGATTATGCCCAACGGCAGATTCTCTGTGGCAATCAGAATTGGCGCGGCGACTGTCGCAGTTAGCAACAATATTGCGATCAGCAAAACTGGTGCAACGAGTGCAACGGGTGGTCGCAACAGAAATCTTTTTTCGTCACCATAGGCGCTGGCCTGGATGAATGCATTGCCCAGATCGGCATTGAAACTAATCAGCAGAATCGCCACGCTGATCGCCGCACAAATAATTTGAGATGTGTCGGTCGCACCGGTGACAGAAACATAGAGAAGCGCCGCAGTGATCACAGGCACTGCCATGCGTAACACGGTCAAAGTAGCCGGATGCAGAATAAAAACCGATAAAACGCATGTTGCCCAAACTGCCCAGGCGAGGACAGTTGCCACGTTTTGCACGCTTGTTGAGCGTTCAGAAACAAGTTCGTCAACGCCTGCGCCGATAAACGGCAATATCGCGACCAATATCCGTAAGACCCAAATGAACGACTTGTTGAGCACAAAGTAAGGCTAAGGGTGGGGCGAAGGCTCGCACACGACTTCGGTAAAGTTTCAGTGATGTCTGTACCTGAGAAAATTCGTCAAACTGCCAGCGAGTTGCGTGCGGCTATCGCGCACCATAACGATTTGTATCACGGCAAAGATAGCCCAGAGATTTCGGATGCGGCGTTTGACGAGATTTTGCGCAAACTTGTAGAACTTGAAATCAAATATCCTGAAATTGTTGACGACGCATCGCCGACACAAATCATCGGCGCAGGCACGGCAACTTTTGACCCGGTGACACATCGCGTGCCGATGACGAGTCTTGACAATGCAATGGATGTTTCTGAGTTGCAAGCCTGGGGCGAGCGCGCGGCCAAGGGTCTCAACAATGTTGCGATGCAATTTGCTTGCGAACTCAAGATCGACGGGCTTGCTTTGAGCATTCGCTACGAAAATGGCGAACTCGTACAGGCTGCGACGCGGGGTGACGGAAAGGTTGGCGAAGATGTCACGGCCAACGTGCACACGATCGGGGTTATACCCAAAAAATTGAGTGCAAAGTCCGGGACAAAATTGCCGACTGTGCTCGAGGTGCGTGGCGAGGTTTACATGTCGATTGCGGCATTTGAAAAATTTCGCGACGCGAAATTGCGCGAAAACGAAAAGCGTGTGCAAGACGGCAAAAAACCCGAGAGTGTGCCGGCGAATCCGCGCAATGCGGGTGCTGGCAGTTTGCGGCAGAAAAATGCGCAGGTTACGGCGACTCGTGAACTATCGTTTTGGGCGTATCAACTCGGCGAAGTTGTTGGCGCGCCGAATTTTGTGACGCACTTGCAAGCACTTGACTTTTTGCGTTCGCTTGGCTTCCCGATCAATCCCGAGGTCAAGACGCTGAGCTCGCTGACCGAGGTCGTTGAGTTTTGCCAGCAATGGGAGGCCAATCGTCACGGCTTGAACTATGAAATCGATGGCGTAGTCGTCAAGCTCGACGACCTAGCGCAACGTGAGCAACTGGGTTTCACATCACGCGCTCCGCGCTGGGCGATTGCCGTGAAATTTGCGCCAGAAGAGCGCAATACGTTGCTCAAAGATATTTCGGTGTCGATTGGTCGCACGGGACGCGCCACACCGTTTGCAGTACTTGAGCCTGTCATGTTGTCGGGTAGCACAGTTTCTATGGCGACATTGCACAATCGCGAACAGGTGCAATTGAAAGATGTGCGACCAGGCGACACGGTTGTCGTGCGCAAAGCGGGCGATGTGATTCCTGAAGTTGTCGGACCAGTTTTGGCATTGCGACCGAAAAATTTAAAGGCATGGAAGTTTCCGACGACATGTGTCTGTGATTTGAAATCAAAACTGGTGCAGGTCGAAGGTGAGTCGGACACGCGGTGCGTCGAGCCCGAGTGCCCTTTTCAGCGTGACCAGCGGATCATTCACTTTGCGTCACGCGGCGCAATGGATATTGAAGGTCTCGGTGAGAAAACCGTGTTCGCGTTGTCTGACAAAAACTTCGTCGTGGATATCGGAGATTTATATTCGTTGACTCTCGAAAAGTTGCTGCAACTCGATGGCTTTGCCGAGTTGAGTGCAAAAAACTTGTTGACGGCGATCAATGGTTCAAAATCGCGACCGCTGGCGAAGTTGCTGGTTGGTCTCGGCATTAAAAATCTCGGCCCCGCGGCAGCAGAGTCGTTGGCGCGACGATTTGGTTCGCTCGATGCGATCATTGCGGCGACGCCAGAACAACTGAGCGAGATTGATGGCGTGGGCGAAGTTATACCCAAAAAAATCACCGAGTGGTTTGCCGATAAAGGACACATGGCGATAGTCAAAAAGTTTCGCACAGCCGGAGTCGAGTTCGGCAATGTTGCGATCAGCACGGCGCCACAAAATCTTGTTGGTAAAGCGATAGTCGTGACGGGCACAGTTGAGGGTTTCAGTCGTGAAGGTGCGCAAGAAGCGATCACTAGTCGCGGCGGCAAAAGCCCCAGCAGCGTGAGCGCGAAGACTTTTGCGTTGGTGGTTGGTGCCGAACCAGGGGCGAGCAAACTGTCGAAAGCTCAAGAACTGGGCATTCCGATTATTGAGGTGGCAGGTTTTTTGAAACTTCTTGAGACTGGCGAATTGCCGGGTTAGTCAGTTACGAACTTCCAGGTGTAGACGCGCGACTTTTCGCGGCCTTCGGTTATTTGCCAATACAAAACCTTGCCTTGGTGTTCGCCCTGAGTGAGCTCTTCGATCACGGCACCAACTTGTGGTTGAAAACTGATGATGAAGTTGCCTGGGTCAAAAACCGCGGTAGGTGGTAACTCGACTTGTGCGCCGGGTGCGGCTTGTTGGCCGCCAGACGTAAGTTCGTCTAGTCGTGTGGTTGGTAGTTCAATCCCATCGATAAATAGAACCGCTTCGTAGCCCTCAAAAAAGTCGACGATGATTTGTGACTGACGCAAAACTCGATCCCCATCTGCGGGCGACATACGTTCGACTGCATCTGGTAATCCCGATTCGTCGCGACCAGTTTGCGATGCACGAAAACCAAAAATAATCATCACCAGACCAAGTGCGATGCCAACGCTTGTAATCATTTGTTGCTTGTCAAATTTTCGTCGCGGTTGATTTGACTTTGCAGAATTTTCAAAGTTAGCTGTCACACCTATATTCTCGCCTGAAATCCTCCAGAAAACATTGCTTCGGCTAGATGACTAGTAGTTTTATAGGCGTAATGATCGATCCAAAAGCCCTGATTGGCGAGGTTCTTGTTGGGCGGTATCGCATCGAATCTCTGTTGAGCGATCATGCCGCGGTGACAAGGGTCTATGAAGCACAAGACCTGCGGCACTCCAAAAAGGTTTCGATTCGAGTCACGCCAACCGCCTCGTTAGTCGACTTGGATGCGGGTCTCGGCGACGAGCGAAGTGCACTTGATTCATTCAAAGCAACGATGCAGCAGTTGTATGCGATGAATCACCCGACCCTCGTATGCATCGACGACTGGGGTGACACGATGATTGACGATGTCCGTCATGCTTTTAGTGTCACACAATTTTTTGGACAAGGAACCCTGCGCGAATTTCTTGACAGAGGGCGCCGATTATCTCCATCGCAGGCGCTCGTCGTCGGTATTGACGTGTGTCGTGCGCTCCATCACGCTCATCAAAACGGTTTGACTCACGGTGATGTGCGACCAGCAAACCTAATTTTTGGCGACGATGCACGCGTTCGGCTCACGGGTCTTGGCACCAAGCGCTGGGCGAGTGCCGAGCAAATGAGCATCGAGCAGGCCAAATATGCCGCACCTGAAATTGGTTTGGGATCGGTGCCCAATTCTGCGACGGATGTTTACTCACTTGCGCTCACTCTGCTTGAGTCGCTATCGGGAGATGTGCCGTTCGTTGGTGAGTCAGTGGCGATTACTTTGGCAAATCGTGTTGAAAAACTTCTACCAGTCAGTGCCGATATGGGTCCGATTGCCGCGCCTATTGAGCGTGCTGGTCGACCACTTGCCGATGAGCGCGTTTCTGCACTTGAACTTGGTCAGGCCCTCGCACAGATCGCCGACAAGATGGCGCGGCCATTGCCGATTGACACTGTCGTGTCAAAAAAGTTTGAGGATGTCATCACGCGACCTCAGCCGATTACGCCGAGTGGACAAAAAACTGAAGTGCAAGTTGACCAACAACTCACGGCAGTAGAACCAGAAAAACAAATTGTTGTCGAATCGCCGCGCACACGACGAAGATTCAAACGAATCTTCGCGCTTGCAGGTGCCGGCGCGGTGTTGATCACTGCGGTGATTGCATTCCAGTCACTAACGACGAGCAGTTTTAGCGTGCCGAACTTGACGGGTGTTGCCGAGGCGGAGGCACGCAATTCAATCGCCACTTATGATTGGGAGTTAATTATTCGTGCTGAGCGAACAAACGATGTTGAATTCGGCTTCATAATTCGCACAGAGCCGACAGCGGGCGCGTCATTGAAACAAGGAGACGCTCTCGTGCTGTTTGTTTCTGAGGGCGCACCCCTTGGGGTTTTGGTTGATGTCGCAGGCAAGTCGCGCGAGGTGGCGACAAAGATGATCATGGATCAAGGTCTCACTGTCGCTGCCGTAGATCAAGCCAGCGACAGCGTGCCGATCGGCAACGTGATTGCGTGGTCGGTTGCCAAGCAGCCCTCACTGGTGGCTGGTGATGAAGTTTTGCAAGGCACCGTGATCAACATTGTTGTTTCAAATGGTCCGGCATTGCGCCCGGTGCCGCTGATAGTCGGCATGAATCTTGCCGAAGCAACTGCAGTTGTGGCTGAGTTGGGTCTCGTGCTTGGGGTCAGTGACGACAGTTTCAGCAACGAAGTTGCAGTTGGATTAATCGGCGCTCAATCGCCGCCGCCGGGGCAACCGGTACCAAGGGGCAGCACGGTTGTCTATTCGATCTCGCTTGGCCCCGATTTGGTTGAACTACCGAACATTGTCGGGATTAATTTTGTTGAGGCCGAAAAGCGACTTTTAGAGGTCGGTTTCGTCGTCGGCCAGATTTCGGGGCGAAAGTCGTACCGGATGAAGAGCGCGTCGGTTAAAGGCGTGGCTGTCTACAACGGTGACAAGGTGCTGCGTGGTTCGGCGATCGACATGGTCTTTCCGTGAGTTCAACGTGAGTTCAACAGGCTCAAATCGTCCAGACGAAAACATCGAAGACCGCGACAACTCATCGGATTTATCTGTTCTTGATAGTGGTGGCGTCGATGAAGTTTCTGTTATTCCGTGGTCGCTGTTGTTGCGCCGCAAACTCGTGCAGCGTGTCGGTGTTTCGCGACGCAAGGCCACACTGATAGTTCTACTCAGTTGTGTTTTTACCGTGAGTTTTATGATCACACTTCTTGTAGTTTCGCTAAAAACTGTCGCCGACGACTTGAACAGTTCGACAAGCATCATCAGTTGGGCAATCACTGCACCGATGTTGGCATTCGGTGTGGTCGGCCCCGCGTTCGGCAAAGTCGGTGATTTATGGGGTCACAAAAGAGTTTTTGTTTGGGGATTATTCGTCGCAGGCTTGTTCGCACTGTGCACGGCAGCCGCATGGAGTGCACCATCGATGATTATTTTTCGCACACTTTCTGCCGCTGGTGGCTCGGCCTTGGGCCCGGCCGCGATGGCTTACATCAACCGGATGTTTGATCCCAGCGAAAGAGTGCGGCCACTGGGTTATTGGAGTTTCGTTACCGCAGGCGCACCAGTGATTGGTGTCGTCGCTGGCGTGCCGCTTGTTGCGTTATTTGGGTGGCGGACGATTTTCTTGATACAGGCACCTTTGTGTCTTGTCGGTTGCGTGGCCGCATGGTGGTTGCTCGGTGACACCGACCGTCGCAAGAATGTGAAATTTGATGTGCAAGGTGCTCTGCTTCTTGGCATCGGCTCGGTGATGATTTTGCTGGCGATTAATCGTGGGCCGGCGTGGGGTTTCTTGTCTGGACGAACTGTCGGTGTTGCCGTAGCCGGAGTTGTCGCATTGATTTTGTTCGTGCGCGTTGAGCAGCGGGTGAGTGAGCCGATGTTGCCATTGCAATGGTTTCGCACGCGCAATGTCGCGTTCCCGATCGCCAGTCAGGCGCTGACAAATTTTGCTTACATGGGCGGCTTCATGATCATGCCGCAGTTGCTCGAAATTGGTTTAGGTTTTTCAACGGCGCACATCGGCTGGTTGATCATCGCTCGTCCTCTTGTATTTTCTCTCGTCGCACCTTTTTCGGGGCGAATCGCAATGCGGATTGGTGAACGTAACGCTGGAGTCATCGGAGCAACTGCGGTGTTGGGTTCGATGCTTGCACTCTCGCAAATTGACGTTGGATCGTCGGATCTGTTTATTGCATTTGGTTTATCGCTCTCAGGTGTCGGTCTTGGCATCGCTTCGCCGGCTCTGACTGCGTTGCTTGCAAACTCGGTGGAAGTTGCCGATCTTGGGGTGGCGAGTGCGGTTCAGCAGTTGGTCAATCAAATGGGGGCCGTGTTGGGTGCCGCTGTAATGGTCGGGGTGCACGAGGCGACGATTAATTCGGGCATGGTGCAAAGTTTTTCGTATGCGTTGCTCGCGGGCGCGATTTCTAGCGCGATCGGTATTTTTGCCGCCAGCGCCGTGCGTCGATCACGGGCTCCTCAATCAAATGGGCTAAATCGCTAAACTTCTATCAGTCACATTTCGGCGACATTCATTGAGAACGGGGTATTTTTCTGAAGGTTCTAATTCCACCTGGTAAGTCGGGCAATGTGCTCGCGACGATAGCCATTGGTGAGCAGTATCTTCAGCCGTTCATGAAGTACGCATATCACACCTGGGAGATGTATTGTCGCCGCCACGACCTCGGCCTAATTCTTTTCGACGACCACCTCATCGCCAAAACCGATCTAAATTGGAAGAACCCCTATTGGCAGAAATTTTTAATTGGTGACTATCTGACGAAGCAGAACTTAGAAGTTCGCAACGTTTGCTGCCTTGATACTGACATCTTGATTAGCCCGCTCGCACCAAATATCTTCGAAAATCGGGATGACTCAAAAGTCGGCCTGGTCTCCAAACGAAAGAACTTACCGTTTGATCATAAATCCATACTCAGACGTATGGCGTTTTTGAGAAATCGTTATTACGACTCAAGTTATCCACTTGATTCAAGTCTGTTCATCAACCTAAAGGATCTCTATCAAGTTGCCGAATTACCGGCACAAGACGATGATGCCTGCTCCGGAGTGTTTGTATCTAGTTGCGGCGAGCACGGTATGAAATTAGCAGATTATTACAATTCGTTTGATCAGAGTGTGATGAATCGTGATGGTGGTGGTGAGCAGATATTTCTTAATTACTTTGTTCAGTCCCAAGATTTAGTCGAGTGGATTGACTACAGATTTCAAGCGTTATGGACATATGAGATTGCAACCCATTACCCATTTCTCTACATCGACCATAAAGAAGATCTCACTCTAATTAAGCAGTGCATAGAAGCCTCGCTATTCACCAACTACTTTCTTCACTTTGCTGGCTCGTGGCATGAGGGCAAAATGTGGGAGCAGGTAAAAGTGCTTGATACGCCAGAGTCGTTAGAAATGTTCAGCGCATTTGATGCTTATATGAAAAAACCTGTTTACGGCAAACCGCTCGGCGCAATTAAGCCCAAAGAAAACTCCTGACCGATCAGCACTGTGGGTAAGAAAAAACTGATTGTTGTTTGGCCATATCGGTTTCGTGACTTTGATTGGCAGCGATTTGAACTTGAGCAATTGTCACCGCACGTAGAAATTCGCGTACATGAGTTGATTGACGCGCTGACCCCAGAATTCGCTGCCGCTTATGCCAATCAATCTGAACATCCTTCGGTGCGGCGCTTTAGTTCGCTGAAAGAGTGGCGCCATGAATTCAAAAAAATCTCAAAAGATGCGATCATTTTTTCACATGTGCGACCAATAAACATAAAGTCGGCACTAATTTGTCTAGCCATCCGCAAGTCAGGCGCAAAAGTTATCGGCTTTTTGTTGGGTGGCGCAGTCGTGCCTGGATCCAATAGCGATAACTACAAATTTTTGCTTAAGTCTCGACTAAAGAGTTTCTACCATTTTTGTCGTCGGAATTCTCTCGCCTTTACCATGCCGCATTATGTCGCTGTTGGAGGAACCGAAACAGAACAACGAGCGCAACGTGACTTTTCAGGAAACACAAAGCCGATTCATCTCAACTCTTTTGATTATTCGCAGTTCATCATGAGCAATGAATTATTTGAGCCTGTCGTGAACGCAGCTGTCTATCTGGATACAGGGTTTCCGGGGTTTCCGCGCGATGAGGTTTTGACGGGTCGCGCTGAATTGATAACTGTCAACGACTGGTATCCGAATCTCAACAAGTTTTTTTTGTTTATCGAACAGACTCTTAATAATCGAGTCGATATTGCGACGCATCCGAAACATATTGGCCGCGACCATTCGCCACTTTTTGGAAACCGTCATTGTTTTGGTGGCCAGACGGCAACTCTCGTTGCCTCACGAAATTTAGTGATTGCAACGAATAGCACTGCGATAAGTTATGCAGTCTGTTTTAACAAGCCCTTAGTGCTGGTTTGGTCAAATCTAATTGAGTTGGGAGTGGATCCCAGAAAAAAGTCATTTATTCAGAACTTTTCGCGTGAGACGGGGGCGAAGATTTTCAATATTGATCGCACGTATACCGAACAAGAGTTGCGCGATGCGTTGGTGATTGATCCTGCCAAGCGCGAGTCGTATAAGCGCAAGTATTTGACTTCGCGCACAGACGGCAAGCCCAATTATCAAGTTTTGCTTGACGAAGTAATTAACGTCGCTGATTAACCAGCGGTCGTGATCGCGTCTCGCGTAGCAACTGCAACATCTCGCGCCGCAACAGCAAAGTCAGCGCCATCACCGGCGTAAAGAATCGCTCGTGAAGAATTGATGATCAGTCCGCGTTGTGCGTCGTCAGAGGTGTTGCACGCACCAGCACGCACTACGGCATCAATGTCGCCGCCTTGGGCTCCGATGCCCGGCACGAGTATCGGCATATCGCCAACGATTGCTCGCACGCGCGCAAGTTCGTCAGGATAAGTCGCGCCAACAACCAGTGCGCACTCACCAATCGCACGCCATTTCGCAGTGGCAGTTCGGGCAACTCGCAGATAAACCGGTTCGCCATCAACTTCGAGCGATTGAAACTCGCTCGAGCCAGCGTTTGACGTTCGACACAAGACAATCGTGCCCTTGCCAGGCGTCGTCAAAAACGGTTCAAGGCTGTCGGTGCCAAGATACGGGTTCACGGTCACGGCATCAGCGCCATATCGCGCAAATGCTTCGCGAGCGTAAAGCGAGGCAGTTTCGCCGATGTCGCCACGCTTGGCATCCAAAATCAAAACAACATCTGGAAACTGCGTCCGAATGTATTCGCAGATGTTTTCAAGTTGCTTTTCGGCACCAACGGCTGCGAAATAAGCAATCTGCGGTTTAAACGCGCAAACTAGGTCGCCAGTTGCATCAATGATTGATTTGCAAAACTTCTCGATTGCATCCACCGAACCGCGCATCGCAGTCGGAAATCTCGCAATATCCGGGTCAAGTCCGACACAAAGCATCGAACTACTGCTGGCCCAAGCTGTGTCAAGTCGCTGATAAAAACTCACCTGTTTATTACTGCTCAATTGTTATTGCGCCTGTTGGGCAAATTTCCTCGGCGGCGATCACCGACTCGTGCAACTCGGGGCCAGGGTTGTCGTTGAGAATATAAAGAAAGCCATCTTTGCGAATCTCAAAAACTTCAGGACACATCTGCGTGCACGCACCAGTCGATGCGCAGTGATCAAAATTCACGCTGACTTTCATCAAAGTGAGATTAGCCTGTGAAACTAGCCCGTGAAACTAGCCGGAAACACCTTGGCGTTCGAAAGCACACAGCACGGCGCGCAACGAAGCGGTAATCGTGCTTGGGTCAGTGCCCACACCCCAGCGCACGTTGCCCTCACTATCGGCACCCTCGATATAGGCGACAGCCATCGCTTCTGAACCTTGGCTCAAAGCGTGTTCGACATAGTCTTTGACGTCAAACACGACACCGAATTCACCGCGCAACGCATGCACGAACGCGTCAATTGGTCCATTGCCGACGCCGGTAAGCGTGCGCGGCGCACCATCAACCAACATCTGCGCGCTAATTGTTGTCGTACCTTTTGAATCGCTGCGCATCTCGTGGCTTTCAAGTTTGAATTTCGATTCGGTCAACAAATATTCATGCTCGAATGCCGACCACATCACATCGGGTGCAATCTCTGTGCCTGAATCTTCCGTGATGTGTTGAATCGCTTTCGAGAACTCGACTTGCAACCGGCGTGGTAACACGAAACCGTGCTCGGTCTGCATCACATAGGCGACGCCACCCTTGCCCGACTGACTGTTGACACGGATCACGGCCTCGTATGTGCGACCGACATGTTTCGGGTCGATCGGCAAATATGGCACGGCCCATTTGTCGTAATTTTTCGGCAACGCATCGAGACCTTTTTTGATTGCATCTTGATGACTGCCTGAAAACGCGGTGTAAACCAGATCGCCTGCATACGGCTGACGCTCGGGCACCGCCAAACGGTTGCAATATTCGGCATCGCGACGCAACGCATCAATGTCGTTGATGTCTAATCGTGGATCAACACCGTTCATGAACAGATTCATCGCCAAAGTGATGATGTCGACGTTGCCGGTGCGTTCGCCATTGCCAAACAGCGTGCCCTCGACGCGATCGGCGCCAGCCATCACACCGAACTCGGCAGCGGCAACGGCACAGCCGCGGTCGTTGTGCGGGTGCAGCGATAACACGAGTTTGTCGCGTCGTGGCACGGTGCGACCGAACCACTCGATGACATCGCCATAAACATTGGGTGAGTAGCACTCGACGGTGGCCGGCAGGTTCAAAATAATTTTGTGCTCGACACTCGGCTCGATTACTTGCATCACCGCTTCACAAATTTCAACCGCAAAGTCAGGCTCGGCCAAAGTAAAACTCTCGGGCGAATATTCGTAGCGCACATCCGTGCCGACAAGTTTGCTCTCAAGTTCGCGACAAATTTTGGCCGCACTCGTCGCAATCTCGACAACGCCAGCCTTGTCGAGACCGAACACGACACGCCGCTGCAACGGGTTCACCGAGTTGTAAAAGTGCACGATCGCCCGCGGCGCACCAACAAGGCATTCGTATGTTCGCTCAAGCAACTCGCGGCGGCATTGCACAAGAACCTGAATCGTCACATCTTCAGGGATCAGATCTTGTTCGATCAACAATCGCACGAAGTCGTAATCTGGCTGACTCGCGGATGGAAACCCGACCTCAATCTCTTTGAATCCCATTTTTACGAGAGTCTTGAACATGCGTAACTTGCGCTCAGGGTCCATTGGGTCGATCAGTGCTTGGTTGCCGTCGCGCAAATCAACCGAACACCACAACGGGGCCTTGTCAATGATGCGGTTCGGCCAAGTGCGGTCGGCGAGCACGAGCGGCACCGCATGCGAATATTTCTCAAATGGCATCTTGCGGGGCTGAGTTGGCTTCGGTGACATTTTTGTCTCTTTTCGTTTCGTTAATTAAGTTTTATTAAAAAGAAAACCCCCTGGGCCTTTTGGCTCAGAGGGTGCGGCTGCAGTGATATGCGACTGCGCCGTTACGTAAGTAGAAGCTCGTTTCGTGAAATCATTGTCTTCAGTTTAACTAGCCGCGCGGCAAATTAACTCGGGGTCGGGGTGAGAAAGTTTCGAAATTGCCATGGGTCAGTCGTGTCAAGGCGGCCCATGTTGCCGTAGCCAGGAAACAAATCATTGCGTGTCTTGATTGGATCCCAATCGGTCGGCGCACTATGAATCTCGCCGATATACGGTCGGGCATCGGCTAACACAGATTTCCATGGCAAGTCGTCGGGCGCGCAAACGCCTTCGTTCGGGCTGGCGATCATCCATTTGACAGCCGCAATAACCGAACCAGCAACTTGCAGCGTCGTCGCACTTTGACCGTCGACGATTGAACGCGCCTCATCAATTGAAAGGCGAGTGCCGGTCCACCAACCGGTGTAGTCGTGACCAAGTAGTAACACGCCGAGTTCGTCGCGACCCGAAATAATTTCGTTGTTCATGATCCGTTCTTTTGGCTGCATTTGCCAATTGCGCATGCGCAACTCGAGCACGCTGTTGATTGCCTCGTTTGACGGGCAATACGAATAATGCACAGTGGGACGATAAATCGCTTTGCCCGACTCGTCGCGAACCGTCAAATGATTGCTCATCGTGTAACTCTCGCCGTGACGAATAATCATCCCGAGAATTTCGCCACTAGGCACCCACGAACGCACCCAAGTCTCCATGCCGGGTTGTGCCAAACAAATTTGATTGCACGGGCCGTCGTCGGCGTGTACTTGCGCGTTGGCGGGCATCCACCGCTCGTGCGTGCCCCAACCCATCTCGGCTGGCGCGACACCTTCTTCGTAAAAACCTTCGACTGACCAAGTGTTGACGAATTCATTGACTTGTTTTGGTTGGTTCGTAATTTGTGTGTCGCGCTCGCTGATGTGAATCACCCGCGTGCCGGTCAACATCGCCAAGCGTTCAAATGATTCGCTGGCCAATGCCGATTCGATCGCGCTTTGTCGCGACCCCGCGCGACCATCGCTCAAAATTTTGTTTGAAATTTCAAACAGTGCTTGTTTTGCGAAGTGTGAAACCAAACCTGGGTTAGCGCCGTGTTCGACCACACTGCTTGGTCCTTTATTTGAACCCCATCGTGCGATCATCTTGCGGATCGATTGATGACGCACGTAAAGCGTGCGGTCAAGCGGGTGAGTTGCCGCCATGTCGTAGTACGGGTCCCACAATTCGACCGAAGTGTTGAGATATCGCACACCGCGCATGCGACACCACTCAAGAATTGTCGGGCAGTCGATGTTCCAGGCGAGGTCTAACAAGATGTCGCCAGCAGCAACTCGCTCTGATAAAAAACTATCGAGATTTTCTCGAGTCACCTGGGCGATTTCGTATTTAACTCCCTTTTTTATGGCGTCGGCAACACGATGACGATTGTCGACGAAGTCGACGATGGTGATTGAAGTTGTCGCAAGTTTTAGATCACGAATTAAAAGTGGAATTACGCACTGGGCAACAGACCCACAACCAAGAACAAGCACCCGAGTCGGGTGCACCTGCGTGCTCACGCGTATCGTGGGGCGGAGTCGTCCTTGCCAGCGTTTAGAAGAGTTTCGAGCGATGCTTCAAAAACAGCATCTGATGGCACCAACAATTTCTGCCAATCATAGACAATGCCCTTGCGACCCGTGAACAATGGTTCGTCAAGAATGGTTGTTTCAGAATTTTGATTAAACACAATTTTTGACCCTACACACATCGTTTGGGTTTGTCTACTGTCTGAGTGGTCAGCCAAAACTGACTCACGAGTCAGCGAACTCGCGTTGGTAGGGTGAGAGTTCAAATGTCTGAACCAAAATCGCGGCGCCGCGAGCCCAATGAGCGCCGCAGAGATGCAAACTCGCCTCGTCGCCCAATGAATCCGCGTCGATCTGGCGGGTCGGCAGGCGGCTCAAGAGACGATTCAACCGAGAATGCGAGTGGCAACATCGGTTCGAACACGAACATTCGCGAGGCAGTTTCAACTCCGACCCAGTTCGCTGCGCTCGGCGTCAGCAGCCGAGTCGACGCTGGTCTGGCAAGCGCAGGGTTCGCCGCACCGTTTGCGATTCAGACCGAGGCGATACCCGTGGCACTGACCGGTGTCGACGTTTGTGGCCGTGCTCGCACTGGTTCAGGCAAGACGCTGGCTTTTGGTGTGCCGATGATCGAGCTCGTTACTGAAAAAGCTAGGCCCAACAAACCGCGCGGTGTCGTGCTTGTACCGACGCGCGAACTGGCCGTGCAGGTCACCGACGTTTTGGCGCCGATCGCCCAACATTGTGATGTTCGCGTCGTCGCAATTTATGGCGGCGCTGCCCGCGATAAACAAGTCGAGCAACTCGTGCGTGGTGTCGAAATAATTATCGCCACACCGTTGCGGCTAATTGACTTGATGAAAAATGGCGAAGCAGATTTGAGTGACGTCGAAATGATCGTGCTCGACGAAGCAGATCGCATGGCTGACGAGGGTTTCATGCCACAAGTCGAGTGGGTGCTGCGCCACGTCACGAAACAACATCAGACGATGTTGTTCTCGGCGACTCTCGATGGCCAAGTTGCGACCCTGGTCAAGCGTTACATGAAGTCGCCACAAGAAATCAGCATCGATGCACCCACCGACACGGTCGGCACGATGCGACACTTGTTCTTGGGCGTACACCACATGGATAAAAACCGCGTGATCGCCGCAATGGCTCGTGCAGGCGGTCAAACCGTGGTCTTTTGCGACACAAAGCGCGCATGCGACAAAGTCTCAGATGATCTCGCCAGTCTTGGCGAAAAAGTTTCTGCACTACACGGCGACATGGCACAGGGTGCGCGCGAGAGATCGTTGCGCAAATTCGCTCAACGCGAACTCAATATTCTTGTATGCACAGATGTCGCCGCGCGCGGCATCGACATCGACGATGTCGGTATCGTCGTGCACTATGTGCCACCGCTAGAAGTTAAAACTTATTTGCACCGTTCGGGTCGCACTGCACGAGCCGGCAAAGACGGTTGGGCTGTGACTCTGGCTGAATACAACCAGCACACGACTTGTCGAATAATTCAGCGCGGTTTGAAACTTGAGGCACAAGCACCAATCGAAGTGTTTTCAAACGACAAGCGTCTTGCCGACCTTGGCTCGTTTTTTAAAACTAGCTAAAACCAACTAAAACCAGCTGGGTCGAGTTTTTTCGAATTTCGAAATTGCGTCGACATATTGCAATGAAATCGCGATGTCGTCGAGACCGTTTAGAAATCGATTCTGTGTGTCTGGGTTCATCGCAAACTTTTCGCTGATGCCACAACTCGGCACTTCAACTGTCAGCCGCTCGACATCGACCGTGATTTCGGTCTGTGGGTCGCTTTCGATGATCTGCCACAACTTGGCAACTGTTTCTTCGCTCAACTCGACGACGATTAAACCGTTCTTGCCGCAGTTGTTACGAAAGATGTCGCTGAAACTCGGCGCGATTACGGCGTCAAAACCGCCCTGTTGAATCGCCCAGACGGCGTGTTCACGCGACGAACCAACACCAAAACTTTTTCCGGCGACCAAGATTGATGCACCTGCATAACGCTCGTCGTTGAGCACGAAGTTGCGATCGTCGCGCCAAGTCGAGAACAAACCCTTTTCGAAACCAGTGCGCTCGACACGCTTCAACCACTCAGCCGGAATAATCTGATCGGTATCAACATCGCTGCGCTTCAACGGCACGCCGCGACCAGAAATCACGCGAACTGTTTTCATCACAGGTCTTCTGGTGAGGCGAAATGCCCCGCGACAGCAGTTGCGGCTGCAACAGCGGGAGAGACCAGGTGAGTGCGACCGCCGCGACCTTGTCGACCTTCAAAGTTGCGATTCGAGGTGCTCGCGGCGCGCTCTTGCGGCGCGAGTTTGTCGGGGTTCATCGCCAAACACATTGAGCAACCAGGTTCGCGCCAATCGATGCCCGCATCAATAAAAATCTTGTCGAGCCCTTCGGCTTGCGCCTGCAATTTCACGGCGTGACTGCCAGGCACGACCATCACTCGCTTCACAGAAACTTTTCGCCCCCGCACGACATCGGCCGCTGCGCGCAGGTCTTCGATACGCGAGTTGGTGCATGATCCGATAAACACTGTGTCGACTTTGATGTCGCGAATCGCGGTACCCGCTTGTAGACCCATATATTCGAGTGCACGCGTCACGCTGTCGCGCTCGGTTGCGTCGCTGAAGTCGCTCGGTGTCGGCACTCGACCATTGAGCGCGACAACTTGTGCCGGGTTCGTGCCCCAAGTTACGTGCGGAGAAAGTTTGCTCGCATCTATCGTGACTTGTTTGTCGAACACGGCGTCGTCATCGGTGCGCAGTGTCTTCCAGTCGGCGAGTGCCGCGTCAAATTGCGCGCCCTTTGGTGCGAACTCGCGACCGCGCAAATAATTAAAAGTCGTTTCATCTGGTGCGACAAGACCTGCGCGTGCGCCAGCCTCGATCGACATATTGCAAACCGTCATTCGCCCTTCCATTGACAACGCGCGAATCGCCGCACCGCGATATTCGATCACATGCCCGATGCCACCACCCGTGCCGATTTGGCCGATGACGGCGAGGATGATGTCCTTGGCCGTTACTCCACTCGGCGCTTCACCTTCAACATTTACACTCATCCACTTGGGTCGTGCCTGAGGCAAAGTTTGTGTGGCCAAAACATGTTCGACTTCGCTGGTGCCGATGCCAAACGCGAGTGCGCCGAACGCGCCGTGTGTTGCGGTGTGGCTGTCGCCGCAAACAATCGTCATGCCCGGCAGAGTGCGACCTTGCTCTGGGCCGATCACATGCACGATGCCTTGACCAGGGTCACCCATTGGGTAGAGCGTGATCTTGAATTCTTTGGCGTTGCGGCGCATCACTTCGATTTGTTTTGCTGATATCTCGTCGGCGATCGGCAGATGAATATTTTCGGTGGGCACATTGTGGTCTTCGGTCGCCACGGTGAGATCTGGTCGACGAACCGTGCGTTGTGCCAAACGCAGACCGTCGAACGCCTGCGGGCTCGTTACTTCGTGCACGAGATGTA
>CAMDEC010000012.1 GCA_945893395.1 Bifidobacterium breve | reverse complement strand
AAAATTCTGAAAGTGTTTGCTGACGAGACGCGACCATTACTGCAAGGCTCGCGACTCACAGCTTTTGAGCTTTCTGAAATGGGAATCGACCACGCAATCGTCGTGGATGGTGCCGGACCTTCAATCATCGCTGGAGGTCTCGTAGATATTGTTCTTGTTGGATCAGACAGAATCGCAGCAAACGGTGATGTCGCAAACAAAATTGGGACATATTCACTTGCGTTGGCGGCACACCGATCAAAAATCCCATTCATTGTCGTTGCTCCCGAGAGCACCGTGGACGTGACAACTCAATCCGGTCAGGATATCCATATTGAATTGCGCGATGAAAAAGAAATACTTTTTTGGAACGGATCCAGAGTCGCACCTGAAAGTTCACGGGCACTGAATCCCGCATTTGATGTAACTCCGAGTGATTTAGTAACCGCAATAATTACGGAAAAACGGATAGTGCAGCCGCGATTAGGTGAACGGCTCGATTAGTCGGCGATCCAGTTGCCGTGAAACCCGTTTGGCACACGAGCAGGCAAACTCACAACTGCGACGGGTTCACCACAAAAATCTTGCGCGTCCAGCACCACCAAATCTGAAAGATCAGTTTCTGTGTTGTGTCGTAGCGCCATCACATAACCGTCGTCTTCAGATTTTGAGTTTTCGCGCGCGATAAACACCGGCTCGCCATAACCAAAGTTGTCACCGTCGTGTCGCACTTGTGTTGTCTTCTTCGCGAGATTTTGTTTGATCAAATCTGCTTGCCTGAAAACATCTGAGATGCCGGCAAAGTAACCGAAATCATTTTTCAACCCGATCAACGATTCGTTCATCCTCGGAAACTCTTGTGGTCGATCGTCCAGTCGCTGCTCCGTTGCTTTGCCCGTCTGCGGGTTGAGCACCCAGCGATCAAGGGTCGGAAAGCCCTCATTTGGTCCGCGTTGCTCAACATCAAACATTTTTTCGTGTCGCGCTGCATCTAGAACCACAGTGCCATCTGGCGCGTCGTAAGCGTTTAGCGGATGAAAGATATAGCAACTGTTTATTTCAATCCACTTAATGTCAGTCGCCACTCCTTCGCGCAGAAGCAAACCGACGCGCGGCGTGTAATCCGCGTTCCAAATATATGGAAACGACCGACCCGACATCGCCAACTCAAGATTAAACAAGCACGGTAAATCAAAAATCAATACATATTTTTCGGTGATCGCGCAATCATGCATCATCGGGCCGCCAGGCAGCGCAATATCAACCGTGCGTCGCACTTTACCGTCGACGCCAACAACGAGATATTGCACCTGATTGCCCCAACCCCACCAATATGCCATCACATGCAATTCACCCGTGCGCGGGTCACGCTTCGGATGCGCCGAAAAAGCCTGCGGAAGTGTGTCGGCAAAATTTGAAACACGAACAGTTTCAAGTTCGTAATTCATTTCGATCGGCGGCGAACCACCTTCGACAAGCGCCCAAGTCGCGCCAGCATGGCCGATCACATTTGTGTTTGACGCAAACTGCGCATGATTGGCTGGCCAATCTGACGGCGGTGCCTGTTCACCCAAACTCTTTGAGACATTGCGATCGCGTACCCAACGATTGCGATACCAATCTGCCTTACCATTATTGATTCGAATTCCGTGCACCATGCCCGAACCCAAAAACCAGTGATACGAATCGGGGTTGACTTGACCAATCGGATTAGGCCCGTTGCGCAAATAACGACCCGTCAACTCGTCCGGCAATTTGCCCGTTACATGCAAATCAAACGCCGTAGTTTCAACATCGACAGGCGCCAAGTTACCCGATAAAAACGGATTACTCGAATTTCGCAGCGCCGAAGCATTTGACATAAAACCTTATGCTAACAATCCTGGCGTAGCGTAAGAACCTATGTGGGGCACGCCAGATATGGTTTCAAAACTTGAACATGTGTTGGTGCGCACGCCAACGACAGTTGGCAATTTCGTGGCCGATGCCCAGTGGCGCGAACCCGACCGCGATGTGCTCGTGCACGAGCACAACGAATTCGTGCAATTGCTCGAAAAACTCGGCTGCACCGTGCACATCGCCAGCGCGATAGACGGTTTAGTCGACGCCGTCTACATGCACGACCCGATGATTATGACGCCACATGGTGCGATCTTGTTGCAAATGGGCAAACAAGTTCGCCAATCCGAGCCGGCGCAAATTCGCAAAGACCTCGAACGCATCGGTGTGCCAATTTTGGGTGAACTCACAGGCTCGGCAATCGCCGACGGCGGTGACAAAGTCTGGCTCGACGCAAAAACTTTATTGATCGGTCATGGTTATCGCACCAATGGCGAAGGCATCACCCAAATCAAAAAAATACTCGCGCCGTTTGATGTTCAAGTTCTAGCCTTCGACCTACCACACTTTCAAGGCCCCGACGCCGTGTTGCACTTGATGTCAGTGCTGTCGCCGATCAGTCAATCGCGCGCGGTTGTCTACGAGCCACTTGCGCCGATTCGCTTGCTTGAGTTTCTCAAATCACGCAACATCACTTGGCTCACGGTTAACGACGCAGAAGTTCACACTCAAGGTGCAAACATTTTGACGGTCGCACCAGATGTCGTGATTCTGGCCGCAGGCAACCCAGAAATCGAAGGCAAACTGCGCGAGTCAGGCGTAACTGTGCACATCTTCAACGGCGAGAATGTCGCAGTCAAAGGTGACGGCGGGCCGACTTGCCTAACCGCGCCTTTGCTGCGCCGATAACCGCACGCCCGACTATCGCAAGTTACGAGCGCAGGTGCGCGATTTCGTTCAACGAGCCGATCGAGCGCAAACCATTTTGCGACGCGACAACTCGATGAATTGATGTGTATTGTGGATAAAAAAATCCGCGCTCGGTTGAGATACCCAAAATATGGGCCAAATATTGGTTGATCACCCCACCATGACATGACACGACAATGCGTTGAGACGCATGTTGACTAATTAACTGCTCGAGACTCGAGATAACCCGATGGCGAAAACTCTCAAGAGTGTCTGAATCAGACTGCCACTCGCCCGCCAAAAGTTTCTGCCATTTCTCGTCGTTGGCCGCACGCAGCTCTTCTATGGGAATATATTCGTTCGATAGCCGGTCATATTCGGCAACATCGTCAACAATTGATATCGGCAGGCCAGTCGTCACGGCGAGTGGTTCGGCAGTCTGCACCGCGCGCTTCATCGGGCTCGAATAAATTGCCGCGATCTTTTCAGATGCCAAATAATTAGCGAGCCTCGAAGCCTGCTCGAGACCTTCGGGCGAGAGTTCAGGGTCGGCAGGGCCATCAACTACTTCTCGGCGCAACGGCAGACCGTGCCGAACAAGTATCAATTCCATTTGTTAAATCAATTTAGCAAGATCCAGTTCGTGAAACGCCCGCTCAAAGCGAGAATTCATTGTTTCAACGAGTGCCCGCGATCGCGGCTCGTTCAGATCCATGCCACGACTGGCAACAACTGGATAAACCAAACAAAACAGAGCGGTGGCGCGATATCGCAACCACAATTGATCGCGATCGATGTCGGTAACACCGTTTGCACGCAAACCTTCAAGCCATCGCTCGAACAACTCTTGCTCATATTTGCTCGCGTCTTCGGGTGTCAAACTTTGCGTCACAAAATACGCCAAGTCATAAGCACCCGAACCCGTGCCAATCAACTGAAAGTCATACAACACGAACTCGTTGTTTTTGGTGAACATCATGTTGTCGGCGCGAAAGTCGCCGTGAGCCAAAGTCGTTGCGCCTTCCATAAACGAAGACATCAACCCGCCAATCGCCGCGCCAAACTTCTCGCCGACCTTGAGTATCGACTCTGTGAGGTCTAGTTCACGTTTGACTTTTTCCCAGCCTTCGGCAAAGACAATCGGTAGCACCGCAGGATAAATCGGATCGCTAAACGGAATTGTCGTGCCATCTGCCGCCAAGCCATCAGCACGCCCCCACCACTTGGCGTGAATTTTCGCCAGAGCATCAACCGCACGTCGTGCGTCGTCAATCTTGATGCCGACTGTTTGATCAACAATTCGATGACCAGCAAGATCTTCAAGCACCATTGCAAACTGACTTGTCTCTTCGTTGATCTCGCCATAATACGATTTCGGAGTAATCACGGGACACTCTTTGGCCAATGTTTTGAAGAAGCGAACTTCGCGAATGTACATCCGCAAAATTGACGAAGTAAAAACTGCTGCTTCATCGAGCGCCGGCATTTTAACGATCACACTTGCTGGGCAATTATTGCCAGTAAGTTTTGCGCGATACACCGCGCTCGCCACACCAACTCCCACGCCGATGATCCCGACTTCGGCAGTTTTAATGTCAAACCCTGTGGCTTCAGCAAGCCACTGTGCATTTACGTCGTTGATCGACCCCGGTATAGCCACACTCATTTCGACCCCCCATCGAGTTAAGTGCTCCCAAACTTAGCCCAAACACCAAAGTCTCTTTTAATCACACGAAATCGGTCCAACACCGATTAATGACTAACTTTTAAGGGCAGTAAATCTTGCCTTTTGATTTAAACTTTTTGACTTTACCGAGCTGTGAACTCGTCGTGCCAGTCAAAATCTTTAGATCAACATCGCAAAAAATCGCATCGGTCAAATTTGCACCTTCCATGTTCGCACCCGTCATGTTTGCAGCCGTGAAGTCAACACCCGAGAGATTGGCCCCAGAAAAATTTACATTCGACAAATCAGCGCGAATAAACAGCGACTTCGCCAAGTTCGCCCCGACGAAACTCGCGCCTGCCAAACTGGCCACGCTGAAGTTCTGAAAATCAAGTTGTAGACGCGAAAAATCGACACCCACCAAGTTTGCAAACTGACACTGGGTCAGTTTCACACACAGTGTGTCGAGCACGGTCGTAGTCGGCGGCGGCACTGTCGTAGTCGTCGTAGTCGTTTCGATAGTCGTTTCGATAGTCGTCTCAGTTGTCGTGGTCGACTCGAGATCTGTCGCATCATTTGTCGTCGTTTCTGACACTTCGGGCTCTGAAGTCTCTGTCACTTCTGCCACAACCGAAGTTTCAGTGGCATATTGCGAGGCTGATTGTTCACCGCAGCCAGCAACAGCAACAAGCAACAAGCCCGCCGAAATTTTCGCTAGTTTCACGCATTTAACCTTAGTGGTGCGTGGCCCACAGAAAAGTGAGGCACACTAGATAGAGATGTTTACAACAATTACCTCGTTATTTATTTCTGCAAAGCAAGCCGAAGAAGAATCGGGTTTCACTAGGTTTTTAACAAAGCCAGTAATTGCAATTCTCGTCGTAATTGGTTGCTTCATTTTCACACGAATCTCTTATGCGATTCTGCGCGCAACAGTCAGACGCATCGCCGACCGAACCTCAGCCAACGCCGCGAATTGGTGGCGAAATAGCGTGCGTCGAGTCGGCGCAGAAACTGTCGAAGGCAGCGAGCACCGACGTCGTCAACGCATTGACGCAGCGACGCGGATGCTGCACCACTTCATAAGTCTCGGGGCATGGATCATCACATTGATCGCCGTATTCAATATTCTCGACCTGAACGCTGCATTCTTTTTGTCGAGCGCGGGCTTCTTGGGTGCTGGCCTTGCCGTCGGTGGCCAGCATCGCGTCAATGATTATCTGACTGGTCTTGCAGTGTTGCTCGAAGATCGTTATGGCGTCGGCGATGAAATCGAAGCCGAACTTGGCTGGCAAAAACCAATCCATGGTTTCGTCGAACATGTTGGCATGGTCACAACTCGACTACGCGACGGCATCAGCACGGTGCACATTCCGCACAGTTCACTGGCGAGCGTGCGCAACCTCAGCCAAGAGCCAGTGACGACAAAACTTGAAATGAATATTTCTACAAGCGGCGCCAGCGCAAACACGGTTTCAAATACAATGCGCGACTTGGCTGGCACCAAAGGCCTGACGACCGTGCTGTTCGTTGACGATATTCAAGCGGCCGGCGACGGCGATCGGGTCGAACTCAATGTCAGAACCTCTCGCCCGCTTTCTGATCACGAGCGCGAGTTGCTCGTACAACGAGCTACAGAAGTTTTATCCAAAGAAAAGTAGCCAATTCATCTTGCGCCGACTGGTCGTCTCAGTCATCGCGAGTTTCTTTCTCATTTCTTCTGCCGCAGTCGCTAGTTCTGACGGCTCAACCAACGAACGAGAACTCAAATACGTATTTCCGTTTTCGAAGGTTCCGGTTACCTATTCGCGCGACCATCTCAACTACCCGGCAACAGATGTACACGGCTGTTACGCCCGAGTTCTCGCCCCAACTTCTGGCATCGTGTTCGATGTTGAAACAAAAGATTTATGGATAAAAGAGATCGATGCCCCTGGCACCCGCGGCGGGCTGACGATCACACTTCATGGTGATGATCGCGTGCGATATTATTTTGCTCACCTCGGTCGGGTCAAAGTCAAGCGAGGCGACCGCATTGAGCCAGGTCAATGGATTGGCGTGATGGGTTCGTCGGGCAACGCACGAGTTACGAAATGTCACACACATCTCGGCATGTCACGGATATGTCCACGAGCTGAATACAAAGTTCTGCAAGGCGAAATCTGGCCTTGGAAGTTTTTAGATGCCTGGCGCAAAGGCATCAATAAATCACCAGTTGAAGCGAAGAATCGAATCATCAAGGCATCACCGCAAGCCTGCGGGACGGCCCCAGCACAAGACTAAATCTCATCTCAGTAGTAATCTGCAAGACATGAAGCCGAATGTATTGCTGATCACACTCGACCAGTTTCGCGGTGACTGTCTTTCTTCGGCGGGTCACAAGATTGTTCGCACACCAAACCTTGATGCACTCGTGCGCAACGGTGTGCGACTTGCTAACCACTTCAGCCAGGCAGCACCATGTTCTCCTGGTCGGGCAAGTTTGTATACGGGTACATATCAAATGAACCATCGCGTGGTTGCCAATGGCACACCACTAGACAATCGCTTCGACAATGTCGCACGCATGGCGCTGCGTGCTGGCTATGAGCCAACAATTTTCGGCTACACCGACCAAGGTGTCGATCCTCGCACGACAACATCGAAAGACGACCAACGACTTTCGACATATCAAGAAGTGTTACCCGGCTTTAATCGTGTTTTAAATTTATCCGAGCCGTATCCGCCGTGGCTCGAGCACCTAAAGCAAAACGGCTTCGATCTCAAAGGCGACTACAACAAAGCACTGCTCACTGAACCCAATCGTCACGAAGACTTAAGCATCTCAACATTTTTGACGAACGAGTTTTTCAACTGGCTTGAAACGCAAGATGCCAAAAAACCTTGGTTCACTCATCTCAGTTATCTTCGACCTCATCCGCCATATACGGCTGCAGGCAAATGGTCAAAGCAATACTCGCCCACCGAAATCGATCTGCCGATCAAAGCCAGTGAAACCCGGCATCCATTCCATGAGGCTGTGATCCACACTGGCAATAACGCTGCTCCAAAAGATGAATCGGCGTTGCGCGAGATGCGCGCCCAGTATTACGGCATGATCGGCGAGGTCGACCATCACATGGGTCGCGTGTGCGAAAAACTTCGCCAGCGCGGCGAATGGCAAAACACTCTGATCATCATCACCGCCGATCACGGCGATCAACTTGGCGACCACGGATTGATAGACAAACTCGGTTTCTTCGACGCCAGTTATCACACGATCGGCATTGTTCGTGATCCAAATAATCCACAAACTCACGGCGAAACAATCACCGAGTTCACCGAAAATGTCGACATCATGCCGACCATCGCCGAGGCAATCGGTGTGCCCGTGCCGTTGCAGTGTGACGGCCTGCCGCTTACCGACTTTTTGCGCGGCCAAAAGCCGACCCGTTGGCGCACGGGCGCAACTTACGAATTCGATTGGCGACACATATATATAGACAACTCTGAGAACGGGGCTGCCAAAAATTGGCCGCACGATCGCCGACTTGAGCGCCAACACTTGACTGTGCGTCGCACTCGCGATGCGGCGTATGTGCAATTTGGTGACGGCAGTTGGCTGGCATTTGACTTGGCGCGCGACCCGACTTGGCGCACAACTTTCGACGATCCTAAACGCGTGCTGCCACTCGCCCAAGAAATGTTGCTGTGGCGCTCGCATCACACTGAACGCACGCTTACCGGCATGTTGTTGGAAGACGGTGGCATCGGTCGATGGCCAGAAGGCATCGCATGGCGCGACCAAAAATAACTCGTATCACCCTTGCAACGTTGCCAACGCCGCTCGAAGATGGTGGCAAACTCCCGAGTGGCGCAAACTTATGGGTCAAGCGTGATGATCTGACCGGGCTCGGTGTCGGCGGCAACAAGGCGCGCAAACTCGAGTTTCTCTGTGGACAGGCAATCGACAACGGCGCGAAATCACTCGTCACAGTTGGCGCGGCACAATCAAACCACTGCCGAATGACTGCCGCGGCTGGCGCGAGGCTCGGTTTGCCAACACATTTGGTTGTCTCTGGCGAAAAACCGAATCGCCTTGAAGGAAATCAACTCTTGGCTGAGATATTTGGCGCAACGCTACACCACACCAGTCTAGCTGCTACCGACTGGGCGGGCCTCGAAGAATTTCGTGCGCGACTAACACAACAGCTTGTTGAACGTGGCGAAAAGCCGCAGTCGATTCCGATTGGGGGCAGCACCGCTGTCGGTGCGATCGGTTATGCACTCGCCTTCGACGAAATCATCGAGCAGTGTGCGAAACAAAGCATCATCGCTGACGCCATCGTGTTCACAACTTCAAGTGGCGGCACTCACGCGGGTCTTGTTGCGGGTCTTGTTCGCGCGCGCGCCCAAGATCCGCAGAAACATCTTCCAAAAATTGTTGGAATCGGCGTAGCCAAAGGCACGGCACTAAATTCACGCAGCATCACGGACTTGACGAACAAAACTTTGACCCTGCTCGGGCAAACCGAGCGTGCGCTCGAAACTGACATAGTCATCGACCCCAATTACATGGGGAGCGATTATGCAGTCGCAACTCAAGCAGCAAGTGATGCCGCAAAGTGGGCGGCGCATCGCGGTGCTTGGGTGCTCGATTCGGTTTACAGTGCCAAAGGTTTTTCGGGTCTGCTCGGACTTGATGCGAATCGTGAGTTCAACGCCGACGCTAATGTGATCTTCATTCACACTGGTGGTCTGCCCTCGCTGTTTACTAGCCACTAGTTTCGTTTTATGCCGTTACAGAAATTCGCCGAGCACTTTCAAGCACCGTGGCCCAACGGGCGCGGCACAAGCTACGAAATTGCCAGCCAAACACCTGGCGTGACTGGCTGGGCATGGCGGGTCGCGATCGCGCCAGTCATCGAAGACTGTGACTTTTCGCATTTCGAAAATGTGCATCGGCAGTTGCTAATTATTTCTGGCGGCGAAATGATTTTAAATGTTGGTGGCGAAACTGTTGTCTGCAAACCAGGCGAAGTCGCAGTTTTTGCCGGTGACATACCGACCACGGCAAAACTTGTCAACGGACCAATCGTGGATCTCAATTTAATGACGGTTCGCGGCAAGTCGTCTGGCGTGATGACCCACGTCACCACGTCAGGTCTACTCGCACCATGCGAAATGCTCGTCGCGGTTTCTCAAACCGCCGAAATCATTGTCGACGGCAAATCGGTTCTCATGCAACATCAAGACGCATTTCTTGACGCCAGCAACTGTCAAATTCAACTCAATCACGGCACCCTCGCCCATATCGCCCTCACCAAACCGCTTTAACAGTTGGTGAAACATCACGTCTTCGGCGAGAATGTAGCCATGTCTGGTCCGAGAGTCGTACGTTCGCCGCGCGGCACGCAATTGCACTGCGCGAATTGGCAAATCGAAGCGCCGTACCGAATGTTGCAAAATAATTTAGATCCCGAAGTTGCCGAGCGCCCCGACGATCTTGTCGTCTATGGTGGCACGGGTCGCGCAGCGCGAAGTTGGCAAGCATTCGACGCGATGATGCGCACGATGCAAACCCTCAAGCCTGACGAAACAATGTTGGTGCAATCTGGCAAACCTGTCGGCGTGTTTCGCACGCACGAATGGGCACCGCGTGTGCTATTGGCAAATTCAAATCTCGTTGGCGAATGGGCAACATGGGACGAATTTCGACGCCTCGAAAATCTCGGCCTGACGATGTACGGTCAAATGACCGCAGGTTCATGGATATACATCGGCACGCAAGGAATCTTGCAAGGCACGTATGAGTGCTTCGCCGAAATCGCCCGCAGAAAATTTAAAGGTACACTCGCCGGCACGATCACTCTCACTGCCGGTCTGGGCGGCATGGGCGGCGCACAACCATTAGCGATCACAATGAACGACGGTGTCGCATTGTGCATCGATGTCGACCCAACTCGTGTGCAACGCCGTGTCGAAACTCGCTATCTCGATGAAGTCGCCGACACGCTCGAAGACGCAGTCGCCCGATGTGAAGCCGCCAAGAAGGCGCGCAAAAAACTTTCAGTCGGTGTCGTCGGCAACGCCGCAGATATGTTTCCGAAATTGTTGGCTCAAGGTTTCGCCGCCGACATCGTCACCGATCAAACGAGCGCCCATGATCCGATGAGCTATATGCCGAACGATTTGACAGTTGATGCCGCCGAAAAACTTCGCGCGACGAACCCCGAGCACTACGTCGATCGATCGCGTGCAGCAATGGCGGCACATTGTCGTGCGATGGTCGGCTTCTTAGATGCCGGCGCCGAAGTTTTCGACTACGGCAACTCATTGCGCCGTGAAGCCCAACTCGGCGGCTATGACAGGGCATTTGATTATCCAGGTTTCTTGCCCGCGTATATTCGTCCGTTATTTTGCGAAGGTAAAGGTCCGTTTCGATGGGTTGCACTCTCGGGCGACCCACGCGACATTGCAGCCACAGACCGTGCGGTACTCGAAGAGTTTCCTGATGATCAAGACCTCGCCAAATGGATGCGTCTTGCCAGCGAGCAAGTTGCGTTTCAAGGTTTGCCAGCGCGAATTTGTTGGCTCGGTTATGGCGAGCGTCATCGCCTCGGTTTGCGCTTCAACGAGATGGTCAAACGCGGAGAACTAAGTGCACCAATCGTGATCGGTCGCGACCACTTGGATTCTGGTTCGGTTGCATCGCCTTATCGCGAAACCGAAGCAATGCTCGATGGTTCAGACGCAATCGCCGACTGGCCGTTACTTAATGCGCTTGTCAATACTGCCAGCGGAGCAACTTGGGTCAGCATCCATCATGGTGGTGGCGTTGGCATCGGCCGCAGCATTCATGCCGGCATGGTTTGTGTCGCCGACGGCACAGAACTAGCAAAAGAAAAACTTTCGCGCGTGCTGTTAAGCGACCCAGGCATGGGCGTTATCAGGCATGCAGACGCTGGCTACGACCTAGCAATCGATGTCGCCGACAAGCGCGGCGTTCGCCTGCCAATGCGCGAACAATGAAAACATTTTTCGCCGAACACGCTTGGCTTGGTGGCGAGAGTTGCGCCTCAAACGTGCGCATCACAGTCGATAACTCTTTATTCGTGTCGATCGATGCGAACTCAACGCCAAACCCCAAAGATTTGCGCATTACCGGCGTTGTCATGCCTGGTTTCGTCAACGCACATAGTCATGCGTTTCATCGCGCGTTGCGCGGCCGCACTCAAAGCGGTGCGGGTCTCGGTGATTTCTGGTCATGGCGCACATTGATGTATCAAATCGCTAATCACTTGACACCCGAAAACTATTTGGCGCTCGCAACGGCAACATTTTCAGAAATGGCGCTTGCGGGCATCACAACTGTCGGCGAATTTCACTATGTGCATCATCAGCAAAATGGCAAGCCATACTCAGACCCAAACGAGATGGGCAAAGTCTTAATCGAAGCAGCCCGTCGTGCCGGCATTCGCATCACGTTGCTGGATGTCGCCTACTTGCACGCTGGGCTAAAAGATCAACAGCTCGCCGCTGAACAATTGCGATTCAGCGACGGTTCAGTCGAAAACTGGCTAGCCAGAGTCGATGCACTCAGCGCGCCGTCGGCAATGCACACGGTTGGTCTTGCTCCGCACAGCGTTCGCGCCGTGCACGAATCAGAACTTGCATACATTGCTAAGCATCGAAACGGTCGTGTCGTACACATCCATATATCTGAACAGCCCGCAGAAAACGAAGCATGTCGCGAAGCAACCGGTCGAACGCCAACGCAATTATTAAATGACGCCCAAATGCTCGGTTCGTTCACTACCGCTGTGCATGCGACGCATTTGCAAAGTGCTGATATCGCGCTACTTGGCCAGAGCAAAACTTTTGCCTGCTTCTGCCCGACAACAGAACGCGACCTCGCCGACGGCATCGGCCCGTCAGACAGCCTCGTCGGCGCGGGCTCGCCTCTATGTCTCGGTTCTGATTCGCACGCCGTGATCGACATGTTTGAAGAGGCTCGCGCGGTCGAAATGAACCAACGACTGATAACCAATAAGCGCGGTGTGCACCGCAGTGGTGACTTGCTCTCGGCTGCAACACATAACGGCGCAAGTTCGCTTGGTAGCAAGAAACACGGTTTTGTCGCTGGAGCTTCGGCAGATTTCATAAGTGTGGCGACAAATTCGGTTCGGCTTGCAGGTTTCGACCCTGAAAATGGCGCGGCGCATCTGGTGCACAGTGCAACAAGTTCTGATGTCAGTGATGTTTGGGTCGGCGGCGAGCAAATCGTCAGCAACTATAAGCATCGAGCTTTGCCAAACATCAACGAAAGTCTGCGCACAGCAATCGAAGCGGTTCTCTAATTACACTTACGGCATGACAATTTTGCCAATAGCCACAATCGGTCACCCAGAGCTGCGCATTCGCGCCAGCGAAGTCGACCCAAGCGAGATTAAATCTCCCGAAATTCAAACTTTCATCGACGACCTAGTCGAGACGATGCGCCATGCCAACGGTGCAGGCCTAGCGGCAACACAAGTTTTGCAGCACCAACGCATCTGTGCTGTCGAGGTCAACAAAAATCCGCGTTATCCGTATAAACCACAGGTGCCGCTTACAATTCTCATCAATCCTGTGCTCACCCCGCTCGATGACGACATGTTCGAAAACAATGAAGGTTGTCTTTCGGTGCCCGGCTTTCGCGGCAATGTTTGGCGATATACGTCGATTCGTGTCGAAGCTTTCGACCGCAACGGCAACAAGATCGACGAAATCATTCGCGGCATGACCGCATGCACATATCAGCACGAGGTCGACCACCTCGACGGTCTACTGTTCATGGACAAAGTCAAAGACTCAAAGACTTTTACAACCTGGGAGTCATTCGACAAATTTCATCACCACGATTTCGTCATCAGAGTTAAGGACCTCGTCGCGAAGTTTGGTTCGTAGTGATTGTTCTAACAGGCATCTCTTCGCTCGTCACCAACGACCCAACTCTTGAACGCGGCAAACTTGGCATAGTCACAAATGCGGCGCTGGTTGTCGGCGATGACAACAAAATCGCATTTATAGGTGAGTCTGAAAACTTGCCGCGCGAATTCAAATCAAATGCGATCGATGTCAACGGTCGGGCTGTCATCCCAGGCTTTGTTGACAGTCACACACATTTGGTTTTCGGCGGCGATCGCGCCGAAGAGTTCGAGGCTCGCATGTCGGGCAAGCCATATTCGGCAGGCGGCATTCGCACAACTGTTGCCGCAACTCGCAACAGCAATAACGACACGCTCGTCGCCAATGCCCACCGCCTCGCCAACGAAGCGATGCACACTGGCACAACAACTCTCGAGACAAAATCGGGTTACGGGCTTTCGGTCGCCGACGAGACGCGCTCGCTGCAAGTCGCCAATGCGATCACTTCAGAAACAACTTTTCTCGGCGCTCATGTCGTGCCCGCCGAATCACAAATCAATGATTATGTCGATCTAATTTGTGGCGAAATGCTCAGCCAATGCGCGCCGCACGCAAAATGGATCGACGTCTTTTGTGATCGCGGCGCGTTCGAAGTCGATCACGCGCGGGCGATTCTGCAAGCAGGCGCCAAAGCGGGTCTCGGTCTGCGAATTCACGCCAATCAGTTGCAACATGGTGGTGGCGTGCAATTGGGCGTTGAACTTGACGCTGCATCTTGCGACCACTGCACGCACCTTGATGCTGCCGACATCAGTGCACTTGCCGACACTAAAGGCAAAACCGTTGCGACGCTGTTGCCAACCGCAGAATTGTGCACCAGGTCTAAGTTTCCTGATGCCAGACGTTTGCTTGACGCCGGCGTAACAGTTGCCCTCGCCTCTGATTGCAACCCTGGCTCTTCATATACGACTTCGATGCCGCTTGCTATTTCGCTTGCAGTTCTCAACATGAACATGACCTGCGATGAAGCAGTTTGGTCAGCCACTGCCGGTGGTGCGGCTGCATTGCGTCGCACCGATATTGGCAATTTAGCGGTTGGCTCGCAGGCCGACTTTGCAATTCTCAATTCACGAAGTCACATTCATTTGGCGTATCGCCCGGGTGCGAAACTTGTTGACGCCGTTTTTGCGCGTGGGCAACTCGCGGCCGGTTCGCTGCGATAAAATTTTAATATATGTCAACCAGTTCAAGCCCAGCCGATTTGATCAACAAATCAAATTCACACACATTTTTTAAATCGCCTGGTGACTGGCGCACTCTAATAATTGCAGCGCTCGTCTACATCGGTTGGTTCGCGTCTGTGTTTACTCACAAGCAATTGCCGTGGTGGGCAACTTTTGCACTTCTAACTTGGTTCGGCGCTTGGCACTTAAGTCTGCAACACGAACTCGTGCACGGTCATCCGTTTCGCAATTCAAAACTCAATGCAGCACTCGCGTCACTTTCAGTCACGATGTGGGTTCCATTTCTATCTTTCAAGCGCGACCACATCAGCCATCACAACACGACACTCACCCACCCGCAACTCGACACTGAGAGTTATTACGAAATGCCCGAAAAATGGCAAAACTCGGGTCGCCTTCTGCGCGCGATCTATTGGGCCAATCGCACATTGGCATTTCGCTTGACCGTTTGGTCGGTCTTCAGCGCAGTGCAATATTTCATTGCCGACGCGTGGCGCGCAGTGCGCAATATTGGCAATTCGCGCGCAGCCTGGACGTTGCACATTCCAGCACTCGTGGCAGTCACTTTTATAGTTAACAATCTCGCCCAGATGTCAATGCTCGAATATCTAATTGGTGGGGTGTTCGGCTCACACTCGCTAAATATGATGCGGTCGTTTCCTGAACACAAAACGCTTGACAACGAGTCAACACGCACGGCGATGATCGACGCGGGCTGGTTGATGGGCCTACTGATGCTCAACAACAACTTGCATATTGCCCACCACGACGAGCCATCGGCACCTTGGTATGAGGTGCCCGCAGTCGCCAAGCGCACCAATGCCTATGAGCGTGCAGGAAAAATTGATTCGCTCTACAAAGGTGGCTACGGCGAAATAATCCGCCGATTCACTCTCAAGCCTTACGATCAGCCTGTTTACAGCAAGTCGGTTTAACTTTTTTCAATTTTGTTGGCGAGAACTAGAGTTCTCTCGTGCAAACTGCAAAAGTTTTAATCAATACTTCGGGTCTCGATCGCGAATCAGTCGTCAAAGTCGCCCGAGATAATGCTGAAGTTGCAATCACGCCAAGCGCGCTAGAAGCCATCGCGCGATCCAGCAAAATCGTCGAAGACCTCGCCAAGTCAAATCAAGCCGTATATGGCATCTCAACTGGTTTTGGTGCACTCTCAACAAAACACATCGCGCAGAGTGATCGTGTTGCTTTGCAACAATCACTGATTCGTTCGCACGCCGCAGGCATGGGCGAAGTCGTCGAAACCGAGGTCGTGCGAGCAATGCAACTGTTGCGATTGCGCACTCTTTGCAGCGGTGCAACCGGCGTTCGACCCATTGTTGCCGAGACGATGGCAGCAATGCTCAATGCGTCAATCACGCCAGTTGTCTACGAATACGGCTCACTCGGTTGCAGCGGTGATCTTGCACCGTTATCGCATTGCGCCCTCGCGCTAATGGGTGAAGGAGAAGTGTTCGACAAATCTGGTCGCCGTCGGCCGTCATTTGATGTGCTCAAAGAAAACAACATCAGACCAGTTCTGTTACGCGAAAAAGAAGGTCTCGCCCTGATCAACGGCACCGACGGCATGCTCGGCATGTTGCTCTTAGCAATCACCGATCTTCACGAACTATGCACGCTTGCCGATATCGCCACGGCGCTCAGCGTCGAGGCACTGCTCGGCACAGACCAAGTTTTTGCCCCTGAAATGCACGAACCACTGCGCAGCCACCCTGGGCAAGTCGCAAGTGCAGCAAATATTTTTGCGCTTTTAAAAAACTCGCCCCTCGTTGCGTCGCACCGCACCGACGATACTCGCGTACAGGACGCATATTCGCTGCGTTGTGCGCCACAAGTCGCCGGCGCCGTGCGCGACACGCTCACCCATGCGATGAATGTTGCGCATCGCGAACTCGCCGCCATGATCGATAATCCGATTGTCACAAGCGCGGGCGAAATTCGCTCCAATGGCAATTTCCACGGCGCACCAATCGGTTATGTGCTCGACTTCTTGGCAATCGCCACATGCGATCTCGGCTCAATCAGCGAGCGTCGCACCGACCGCATGCTCGATGTCAACAGATCGATGGGCTTGCCAGCATTCTTGGCATTCAACGCTGGCGTCGACTCGGGTTTGATGATCGCTCAATACACTCAGGCCAGCATGGTTTCAGAAAATAAACGACTCGCCGTGCCCGCAAGCGTCGATTCAATTCCGTCGAGTGCGATGCAAGAAGATCATGTTTCAATGGGATGGAACGCCGCGCGCAAACTCCGCCTCGCGATAAACAACTTGCGTCGCATTTTGGCGATTGAAATTCTCACTGCAACTCGGGCGATTGATTTTCGCGCACCTCTTACTGCGTCGCCTGCGCTGATGAGTGTTCACGCCGAAGTTCGCAAAGTTGTCGGTCGACCTGGCCCCGACAAAGTGCTCGCCGACGAAATGAAACTCGTCGACGACCTCGCCAAGTCGCTCGCAATGCGTCTCGCCGCCGAACTTCTCACCGGCCCCCTCAACTAACCGCACACGCCACCACGCACACAGCGCGCCACCTCCCAACCCACCAAAACCGCGGGCACCTAAGTGCTACAATGTAGAACATGCGTGAAGTCGGTATCCGAGCCCTAAAACAAAACGCCTCAGAGGTCATCGCCGATGTCGTGCTCGGCGAAACAATCGTCGTCACAGACCGCGGGCGTCAAGTTGCTCAAATCTCGCCGCTGCCGAACTCGCAATTAGTACTACACATCGCTACTGGCATGATCACTAAAGCAAAAAACGCTAAAGCAAAACTGCCTAAGCCAACTCGCCTCAAAAGAAATTCGCGAGTGCTCAGTGATTCTCTCAAAACATCGCGAGCAGCCGAACGCTACTGATGGCATTCGTCGTCGACTCTTCGGCAATCGTCAAACTGATCGTCGACGAGCCAAAGTCTAAGAGTTTTGGCACCTGGCTAAAAAACTGTAAACACGATCTGTTCGTTTCAGAAATTGCGCACACTGAAGTAGCCCGCGCAATCACTCGTGTTGACGCCAGTTTGCACGGTCAACTAAAGGCTGTACTCGAACGATTCGGCACAATTCGCGTTTCATCCCAAATTTTGACAATCGCCGGCGTACTAAGGCCAACGAACCTGCGCACACTCGATGCAATTCACCTTGCGTCGTGCTTAATTTTGGGCGACGACTTGAAAGGTTTTGTCACCTACGACAGTGCACAAGCCGACGCCGCCAGCCACAACGGCATCACCGTTCTCGCGCCGTAACCCGCAGGTGGGTTACTTGACGATGAAGGTCAAGACCTCGATCATCTGATCGAACTTTGCCGAGCCATCGGCAAACAAAGTGACTTGGCATGTGCCTGGCTTGCGAAACTTAATCGTGAAACTTGACGAACCAGTTGTTGTGCAAATTGGCCTTGTCTCGTCTGAAGAAATATAAACAGCCCGACCCTTCGAGGTCTTCAATTTGCTCGCGCTCAGAGAAATGCTCTCGCCCGCTTTATAACTTGCGCCGTCGCGTTTGAGTCCGAGATTCGCCGCAACAACAGTCTGGCGCGGCAAAAACTTGAGCGGCACGATCGTGTCGAGCGCCGTGTCGGTAATACCACGGTGGTCGCGATAAACAAACAGTGCACAGTTTGAAACGCCACAGTCATATGTCTTGCTCGCTCCGCTTGCGTCAACTTTTGTAAATCTAGAACGAAACATCAGCACCAATTCGCCAGTCGCTGATTCGGAGCCACGCTGCGCGTCAGTCGTCGCCCAGATCATCGTGCCCGTCTCGGTCACGCTGCCATTGCAGATTAAACCGGTGCCAGCGCGCTGAGCCAATGTCGGCTTAAAGCATTGCGAAACATATACACCCTGACCTGCTGGCACACTTGCCAGTTTGATCGAAACAACTTCAAGGTCAGTAAGTTTTGCTGTTTTGCTCACACTCACACTCACGGCCGCCGAAACTTGTGCCGGCACTACCGCCAACAACATCGATACCAACGCAACTAAAACACCTGAACGCATCGCAAACTTTAGGTTAGACATTTGAACCTTGATCTATCTTTCTTTGGGGGTGAATAAAAATTAATTCGAAAACGAAATCGGCACAAAAACATCTTGTGTTCGATCTGTATACCGCAAATGGTCAGACCGTGTCACCACACCACATTTAAGGACGGTGCAGTCTAACGCTCCACTTTTTGCGACTATTACGAGTTCAATAGTAAATGAACCATCAGGTAAAAATGGAGTCGTGAGACCAACGGCATAGTTCGGCGGATTCGAAGAAATCCAAACTGAACTCGAAGATGAACCATCAATATTTATTCCACCGATGCAAGTCGCTTGTGGCCCCGGTGCGGCTTGCGTGCACACGATCACATAGACGCCTTTATTCACGTCATAGCCTGTGCCACGCACTGTGACTGATGTCCCATTTGGGTTGAGGCTATTCGTCTGGCTCACAGAAAGTTTTGGTCGGCTCGCTGCGACAACTGTCGTAGTCGGCGCAACCTTGAGAACGCTCGAACTAGTCGTACTCGTCGTGCTCGCAACCGTCGTCGTGGTCGTCGAACTTGAAACGGTCTCGGCAGCAAGCACTGTTGTAGTCACAGCCATAGCCACCGTCGTAACTGGGGTTTCGGCTGTATCAACTGTCGTCGTAACCGTCGCAACCGTCGTAACAAATGTCTCACTCGCCGATCGATCACTCGCACAACTTGAAATTGCCGACACCGACAACACCAAAGACATCACATAACCGGCGATTTTCACTTCGCGAATTCTACCAATCTGAATGTCACTAGTAGATTGAAATGGCTATGGTCACAAGAAAAGTATCTCTGGCTTTGTTGACCACTCCACTTTTCATCGCATTAATTTCTTCTTGCAGTGCGAACCCTGCGACCACAGACACAACATCACAAGCGACTGCGTCGACATCCACCCCAGCGACTGAGCCAGCAAACGAATCAACTCGACCAGTCATAATTTCGGCTGAAGACTTTGAACTGCCAATTATCGGCGACGGCAAATCATCCCTGCCAGCAACGGTGATCTCGGCCGACGATGTCGAAGTCACAATCACCGATTCGTCACGCATCATCGTGCTCAACGAAGCAATCGCCGAAATCGTCATTTCACTCGGATTCGCCGACAAAATTATCGGTCGCGATGCAACAACAACACTGGCTGCACTAACGGCGATACCAAAAGTCAGCAACGGCCACGACATCAGCGCCGAAAGCGTGCTCGAGTTAAAGCCGACGCTCGTCATTGGCGACACCCGTTCTGGTCCGCCCGAAGCGATACAACAGTTGCGTGGCGCCGGCGTTCCAATCGTGCTTGCCCCCGAAGTTTGGAAACTCTCCGACATCGCACCACGCATCAAACTGATCGCCAATGCACTTGGTGCCAGCAACTTTGGCATAAAACTTCTTGAAACGACACAAAGCGACATCAATCAAGCACTCAACACGCTTGACCCCGCAACCGCAAAACCGCGAGTCGCATTTATTTATGTGCGCGGCACCGCCTCGGTATTTTTGCTTGGCGGCAAAGAATCGGGCGCCGACGAAATGATCCGCTCGGCTGGCGGCATTGATGTTGGCACCGACCTCGATCTTGCAGCATTCACGCCGCTCACGAGCGAATCAATCGTCAACGCCAATCCCGAGATCATTGTCGTCACCACTCGCGGTCTGGCGTCTGTCGGCGGCATCGACGGACTACTCGACTTGCCCGGCATCACCCAAACCCCATCAGCGAAAACTCGCGCAGTGGTGTCGATTGATGACGACTTGTTATTCTCGTTTGGGCCACGAACAGGCGAACTCATCATTCGTTTGGCACAAGCCTTCAAAATCTTGACGACAGAAAATTGAGCATCAATCAATGAGCGAAATGCGCCGACTTAATCCGAAAACTGTGGCGATAGTTCTGACGATCGCCCTCGTCATCGTCGTCATCAACGCGCTGACCACCGGCGCCTACACAATTGAGTTCGGCGAAGTTTTAAAAATTTTGTTTCAAGGTCCAGCCGCAACTTCTGACTCAACCTCGATTAGTCACGCCGTTTTTTGGAATGTTCGCCTGCCGCGCGTCGCCCTTGCAATAGTTGTCGGTGCTTCACTCGCCGTGGCCGGTGTCGTAATGCAAGGTGTGTTTCGCAATCCACTCGCCGAACCGGCAACAGTTGGTGTGTCGGGTGGCGCGGCTGTCGGTGCGGTAATCGCAATCACGCTCGGCCTGAGCAGAATCACACTTGGTGTGCAAGTTTTTGCATTCATCGGTGGCACTCTGGCAACTGCAATTGTTTACGGCTTGTCGCGCGTTGACGGTAAAACGGATGTCGTCACACTGATCCTCACCGGCATCGCAATCAACGCATTGTCAGGCGCAATAATCGGCCTCGCCGTGTTCATCGCCGACGACGATCAAATTCGCACCGTCACATTTTGGAGTCTTGGCTCACTCGGTCTCGCAACTTGGCGCGCGGTCGCCGTGGTTTTACCGCTGGCAATAATCGGTATCGCGCTCAGCACAAGATTCACCCGCACTCTTGACCTGATGGCGCTCGGCGATCGTTCGGCGGCGCATGTCGGCGTGCCAGTCGAGCGAGTGCGACTGCAGACAATTGCAATCGTCGGTTTGCTTGCCTCGAGCGCCGTCGCAGCAACTGGCATCATCGCTTTCGTCGGATTAATCGTGCCACACATTTTGCGTCTCGTACTCGGGCCCAAGCACCGCGATTTGTTGTGGTCATCGGCGCTGCTTGGTGCGATCGTCACATTGCTCGCCGACCTTGCGGCGCGCACTTTGCTTTCGCCCGCTGAGTTGCCACTCGGTGTTCTGACTGCGTTAATTGGTGCACCGTTCTTCTTGTGGCTGCTGCGCAAAATGCGCACAAGCGAAAGCACCTGGACATAGGTCCGGCGATGAATATCAACACAGTTATCAAGTGCGAAAATGTCTCGGTTGTTCGCTCGCGCAAAGAGATTTTGTGCGACATTTCGATGTTCGCCGACAAAGGCGAACTCGTCGCGATTCTGGGCCCAAATGGCGCCGGAAAATCAACTCTGCTCAGCGTGTTGGCTGGCGACTTGCAATCAGAAACGGGCACTGTTTTCTTTGGCGACAAGGCAGTTACCGAAATTGATAACCGCGAATTGGCACGAATGCGTGCAGTTTTGCCACAACGCGTCACAATTTCGTTTCCATACACCGTTACCGAAGTAGTCGAAATGGGTCGCGGCCCGCGACTCGGCGCCAACGATCAAGATCTCATTGAAAGTGCGATGCAACGACTCGGCGTCGCCGAAATGCGCAACCGCCTATATCAAACTCTGTCAATCGGTGAGCAAGCCCGAGTTTCAATGGCACGAATTTTGGCCCAAGACACGCAGTTGCTGTTGCTCGACGAACCGACTGCAGTTCTGGATATCGGCCAACAAGAAAAACTGATGTGTATCGTGCGTTCGCTCGTCGACGAAGGCCGCACAGTGATCGCAGTGTTTCATGACCTCAATGTTGCAATGTCGTTTGCTGATCGTGTGATTTTGCTACAAAACGGTCGCCACGCCGCATCAGGCACCCCGCGCGAAACACTGACGCCAGAGACTTTAAGTTCGATCTACGAACACAAAATCGATGTAATTCGTGTCAACGACGACACCGGCCCAGTTGTGATTCCTAGACCGCGCAAAAACTAATTCGCCGCGAGCGCGCTCAACTTTTCTTTTACTTTGGCCACCGATGGGTTGGTCATCGCTTCGCCATCAGAAAATACAAGTGTCGGCACGGTTTGATTGCCGTTGTTCACTCGTTCTACAATCGTCGCAGCGTCTGGGTCGTGTTCGAGATCAATTTCAGTAAATGTGATGCCATCAGCGTTCAACATTGCTTTTAGTCGCTTGCAATATCCACACCACTGCGTGCTGTACATCACAAAATCTGTTTTGCTCACAGAGCCATTCTACGGTGAGTCGACTACGCGACGGTCTCGGCAATCACTTTGCCCGGGTTCATAATGCAGTTCGGGTCAAGCGCCGCTTTGATCATCGCCATGACATTCACCGCTTCTGACCCAAGTTCGCTCACCAGATAGTCGATCTTGCCAATACCTATGCCGTGCTCGCCTGTGCAAGTGCCTTCAAGACTCAACGCGCGCTTCACCAATCGAGTGTGAAATTCCTCGAGACGCTCGATCGCCGCATGGTCATTTGGATCAGCCGTCAACAACACATGAAAGTTTCCATCACCAACATGGCCGACCAACGGTCCATAAATTTTTGACTCGGCCAAATCTTTTTGCGTCTGTTCGATGCACTCAGACAACTGCGAAATCGGCACACAAACATCCGTAGAAAAAATTCTGCCATTGGGCTGATGTGCCCGACACGCCAAACCCGCATCGTGTCGCGCTTGCCATAACTTGCGCCGCTCAGCTTCATCCGTGGTTTGCTTAAAACCCTGACCGCCATGACGCTCAAGCACTTCACGCGCCGATGCAATATCAAGTGCCGTCGATTCGGCTGAACCATGAAACTCAAGTAATAAGAGATCTTTTTCTGGCAGATCTGTGCCCGAATATCGGTTCACCGCCACAACAGCATCCCGATCAACCAATTCAATTCGGGCAACATCTACTCCTAGTTGAATGACTTCAATTACACCATCAACGGCTTCACGCACAGTGCCAAATTGCATTGTCGCCGCGGCTATCACTTCGGGGATTCCAAACACGCGCAAAGTCAACTCAGTGATGACGCCGAGTGTGCCCTCTGAGCCAACAAACAGATGCGTCAGGTCATAGCCCGCAGAAGTTTTTCGTGCTCGACGCGATGTCGTGATTATTTCGCCATTTGCAGTCACCACCGTGAGGCTCATTACAAGTTGCTTCATCGCGCCATATTTGACGGTCGTTGTGCCCGACGCTCCAGTTGAAGCCATGCCACCCAAAGTTGCATCAGCACCCGGATCAACCGGAAAGAACAATCCATAGCGCGATAGATATTCGTTCAATTGTTTGCGTCGTACACCGGGCTGAATCGTGCAATCCAAATCTTCGCTGCTCACGCGCAAGATTTTGTCCATCCGCGAAAGATCAAGTGACACGCCTCCACGCACAGGCGTGCTGTTGCCTTCAAGCGAAGTACCGGCACCCCAGGCAACAACCGGGGTCCGGTGATCGTTGCAGATTTTTAATGTCGTCGCAACATCTTGCGTGCATGTTGCAAACACGACGGCTTCTGGCAAAGTTGGCGTGTGAAAACTTTCGTCTTTCGAATGATGCTCACGAATTGTTTCATTGACCGAGACTTTTTCGCCGAGTGCGGCTTTCAACTCGTCAATCACCATATGTTTATCTTAAACCTTGCACTAACTAAACAGTTCACCAAAACGATTAGTCTTTGATGACGATGAGCTACCAAGACATAAAGCGGCGCCTTGATACGGGTGAAATAATCGTACTTGACGGTGGTACTGGCACAGAACTGCAACGTCGTGGCGCACAAATGGACCCATCGGCTTGGTGTGGGCCAGCGTCACTTAACAACAGCGAGTTGCTCACACAAGTGCACATCGACTACATCAATGCGGGTGCCGATGTGATCACGGCCAATACTTTTGCTTCTTCGCGTTTGATGCTCACGCCTGCCGGTTATGCCGATCGGGTCGAAGAAATCAACCGCATCGCCGTCGACGCGGCGTTGCGTGCCCGAGATTTGGCGACTGCAAAATCACCTAGCCGCAAAATCGCCGTTGCCGGTTCGCTCTCGCACATGTTGCCCGTGGCTGCTGGCACTGCAAAAGTTAATCAAGCCCAAGTGCCTTCAAACAACGAACTTGCCCACGCATTCGGCGAACTCGCAGGTATTTTAAAATCGTCGGGCGTCGACCACATCATGCTCGAAATGATGTACGAGCCAAATCGTGTGCCGATCGTTTTGGATGCCGCGCTTGCCACTGGTCTACCAGTTTGGTTCGGCATGAGCGCCCGCCGCGCAAAAGATGGTCGTGCTATCAGTTTTGATCAACATAACGAGTTTCCGCTTGAAGAAGTAACCAAATTGATTCCAAAAACCGGCGTTGACGTTGCTGGTGTCATGCATACAGGTGCCGAAATTATTGGCGAGACGCTCACGGCGATTCGCAAAAACTTTTCTGGCCCGATGTCGGCGTATCCAGATTCGGGCTATTTTGAAATGCCCGACTGGCGATTCGTCGATGTGATCGCCCCAAAACGTCTCGAAGACTTTTTCTCAGATTGGATCAATCTTGGCGCACAACTCATCGGCGGCTGCTGCGGTCTCACCGTCGACCACATCCACGCCGCCACTCGCGCCAAGTCTGTCCACGGTTCAGAGTTGTGACGCCAACCCGTCAAGGACTCGAAGCAGTTTCTGACTACCTATTTTCCAATCTGCGCCTTTCTCAACAACATCACGCGCATTTTCAACAACTGACATGACTAAATCCGGTCGTTGACTCACTTCCTCTAAAACTTTTGCCAGATCGGCAGAGTTACCAGCCTCAAAGACGAAACCAGTCAAGCCATCTTGAATCCATTCTCGGTTTGACTCTATGTCAGGAACTACGCAAGGTATTCCAGTCGCCATCGCCTGCAACATTGATACAGAACTTCCATCAACTGGTGATGTTGAGACGTAAACATCAAACTTTGACAAAACTGTTGATAACTCCAATTCTGGCAAATAACCAGAAAATTCAAAATATCGGTTTAAATCAAACCTATCTACCTGAGCGCGCAGGTTTGCTTCGTCAGATCCCTTATTGAAAACAGAAACTCTCAAATTCGGCAGCGAAGAACGGGACTCCAAAAGCTTCACTGATTCGACGAGGTCGGTAATCCGGTAAAGAGGCTCAAGCGCTCTGATACTTATAACTCTAAATTTTTTGGAATTACTCTCACTCACCTGAACACCAGCGTTTGTACGAAATTTAAAAGCCTCAAGTTCCACTCCCCATGGGATTACAGAAACTTTCTCGCCGCTTGCCCCTAGAGAAATCGCTCGATTCGCCACCGTCTGGCAGTCCACAAGCAGGTGATCAGCCCGCCTTATTGCATTTTTAACAGTTTCAGCCGCCCAAATTGATCGGTCTAGATCATGCAAAAGATCATGACTCCATGAAACACCCAAAACTGGCGTTTTAAGATTTTCGCTCAGCGCCGCTGCCGTCGGAACTAAAGGTCCAATTTGAAGCACATCAGGACGGATAGTCTGCTCTAACTTTTGAAGCGCACTTGCAAAAAATTCATGATTAGACTCTGAAATTGCTGTCTTGTTTCCTAACCATTCGCCTGCTTGCACACCATCAATTTTTTGATTTGACATCCCATCTGTTCTCAGATAGGTGACTGACCAACCAGCATTTTTCATCAAATTCACAAATCTTCGGTCGTGAACTCCTTGCCCAAACGAGACGTACAGAATTTTACGACTCGGTTTTAATGACACTCCACCTCAACTCTTCGCCACAACTTATATCTTCGATCAATGTCGCACCAATAACTTTGCTTAAATCAGACGGCTTAATCGCACCATTCGTGGCGGGTCTAAGAACATCGATGTCTTTTCTCACCAATACTGTCCCGCGTGTCATATCTCTGCTTGCCCTTAGGCAACGACGCTGTACTACTGATGACATGCCTTCGTTACCCGCAATAAACTTCTGGTAGGAACCAAGAGCCAACTCAACTCGGCGAGTTTCTTCTACCATCACAGCCCACTCAGAGGGGCTCGTTGCGAACTTATGATCAGGACCTTCTCTGGTGATATCGTCGGTAAAATGTCGTTCAATTATTTTTGCCCCTAGGCTGACTGATGCAAGAACTGAGGCAACTCCGCGCGTGTGATCAGACAGTCCAACCACAAGTGCTGGCCACCTCTTTTTGAAAGTCTCAATAACGCGCAAATTTAAGTACCTAAAATTATCTAAACTTGCGGTGTAATTTGTATTGCACTGAAGTATTGCGGTCGTAACGTTTTTGATTTGGAGAAGTTCAACTGCCCTAATCACATCATCGTCGGTAGACGCCCCGGTCGCAAGAATTACTGGCTTTCGCTTCGCTGCGACATATTCGATGAGCTCTAGCCAATCAATGTCGCCTGAACCAATCTTGAAGGCTGAAACAAATGGGTCTATTAGGTCAACTGACTCGAAATCATACGGAGTGGAAAGAAAAGAAATTTTTGCGTTATCACACTCACGTTTCAGTTCTAAAGTCCAATCTGGAGGAACCGACGCTTCCTCGTAAACTTCAGTTACTGATTTTTTCCAATTCGCTTGATGGCTCTCCGAGTCCTTAAGACTTTTAAAACCAACGTTGGAAACGATTTTAGACGCTTGAAAGTGTTGGAATTTTGCTGCATCTGCACCAGATTCTTTCGCGAGCCAGATCAATTCTTTCGCTCGCTCAAGCGAACCATCATGATTTGCTGCTATGTCAGCAATGAAATAAACAGGAGCTTCACCACCAACGCTCACGCCATCAATCTGAAACTCATCTTTGATCACAACATCACCTGTACTTCAATGATCCTCAACATCCTCAACGATACTCGTCCGCTACGGAGTCAATAACTTCGTCGATAGTTGGGCATTGCATCCCAACAGCATTTTCCCACAGGCCACTATCCATCACCATATTTTTAGGGCGATATGTTCGATACGCGAGACACTCATCTGCGGCCACTGATGAAACTTTTCGCAAAGTTAATCCTAATTTTCTCGCAACTTTCTCACAAAATTCATACTTAGTTATTCCTCCCCGTGACCCAAAATTTGCCGTTATCTGTGGCATCTGGATACACGCAGCTGCGATTGCCGACGACAAAACTTTTAAAGTGACTGGACTAAACCAAATATCGTTAACTACTTCTATTGCCTGACTAGCATTTATGCATTTAATAAACCAGTCGCTGAACGTTTGTCGAATTTCAGATTTTGAGTTTCCAACAAAGTTTGTTCGAATTACTGTTGAGGGAACTTGTCTTGCAACCAGCTCACTAGCAAATTTTGAAAACGCATAAGAGTTAGTTAACTTAATTTGATCCTCTTTGTTGTCTCCAATCCCGTCGTAAAGATGATCAGTTGAGATATGGACTAAATGACAGGAGACATTACTTTGAGAAATCCAATCAACAACATTTTGAACAGTTAAAACATTGGTTCTAAAAGCACGATTCGGATCTTTTTCGCACGCTTCGATTTCAGCAAGTGCAACCGTATTAATAATTACACGCGGCTTCAAAGCCTGCAACATTTCAAAAGTCTTCGCCCTGTCGGTCAAATCAGCGTTAGCCAATCCACTTGAGATACGACTGTGAGGTATCAACTCAAAATCATTCCTCAGATCATCAGAGTGAATCAAACAAGATCCGAGTCGACCCAAACTTCCAAGGACTAAAACTTTCTGACCTAAAGAAGAGTTAAATTCACTTTTTTTTGAAATTTTCAATTAAGCCTCTTGAATCCAGAATGGACTATTGGGCCCCTAAGGAGGGATTGGACATCTAGCCCATCTTCGCATTTGCTAATCATTGCAAACACTGATTCAAGGTTCTCAAAATAAGAATCAAGTAGATCAGGGGTATGTGCAACACTTGCGTAAAGACTAGTGTTAGCCAGAAATCCTCTCGCCAGCATTTCTTGAGTTAGAAGAGTTTTATACGCATCCGCATTAATTCCTGAAAAAGCAAACGATGGAAGTGCAGTTAACCCGGCAGTAGTAATTGAAAGACTATGGTCAGATGCAAGAGATCGCCATTCAGTCGTTACATCCCTCCCAATTTTCGTAACAGTTTCCCAAGACTTGGTGCGCTCCATGACTTCAAGTGTTTTAAGAGCTGCTGTAGGACCAATTCTCTCCGTCCAAAAAGTACTACTTATAAAGGTGGTTTGCGCTGACTCCATCACTTCTCTACGACCAATCACTGCAGTGATCGCGTACCCGTTACCCAACGCCTTGCCGAACATTGCCATGTCAGGCTCCACCCCATAAAGTTTGTGTAATCCACCAAAAGTTTCTCTGAATCCCGAAGTGCACTCATCAAATATCAAGACAATTCCTCGACTTGTTGCTAATTCACGAACTTTCCCAAGAAAATTATTTTCTGGGGCGAAATTGCGCGAAACTTCCATTTTTATTACACCAACATCATGCGCGTCGACAAGTTTTGTAAGACCCTCAAAATCGTTATAAGAAAATGGAAGCACGGTGCCACGTAGTTCTTCAGGGACACCATTTGGTTCGAGTCCCGGAAGTAAGTGTCCGGCAAGACTTTGACTACCACCTAAATTTGCCGCCAAGTACCAGTCATGCCAGCCGTGGTATCCGCAAATAGCCACTTTCGATTTACCAGAAGCTGCTCGGGCAATTCGAATTGCAATTGCGTTTGCTTCCCCGCCCGAACGAGCGAATCGCACCATATCCGCCCATGGATGCATCTGAACTAATTTCTCTGCAAGAAAAACCTCCTCAGGGCAGTTAAGTGTGGACATATTCCCACGGTCAATTACTCCTCGTACAGCGTCGTCAACCTCGTTATCTCCGTAGCCGAGAATATTTGTACCAATACCCATAATCGACATGTCTACGAATTCATTTCCGTCTAAATCCCAAATCCGACATCCCTTTGACTTGCTGTAATACGCCGGCCATTGATTCGGCAAAAACATTTCAGACCGCTTTGAGAGCAACATGTTGCCTCCTGGTATGACGCTCTTAGCCCTCTTCCATAATTTCTGCCCCGTACCCATTAGCGCTCCTTCATTTCTTGCTAAACCATAGTTCGCCTCAAACAAATCTGGTCTATTGGCTTCAAGATCAAGTACTTCGCGCCATCCAAAGTTAACTCTCGGGGCAAAGAATTGGAAAACGTTTTGAACTACAGTCAGGTCTGCTTTTTCATCAACCGTCCAACGGCTCGAAGAATAGTCAGTTTCTGACAAGACTTGTCCACGACGTGTACCGATGTCGCTTCGAAGAAATGGGGTAACATGCTCGCGCTCGTAACTACTTGTGGCTTCACTTACAGAGCGTTCTAAGGCTTGGAACGAAAATACTTCAGTATCTAAACCATCTGGGAATGTCGGTGGCTGCGTGTTGCTCAAATAATCAACATTCTCCGCTAAAAAACGCTCAATACACAGATCAACTAGAGTCGGGTCTATCAAAGGACAGTCTCCAGTAACACGAACTATGATTTCGGCGTTAACGTACTTTGCGGTGTCAAGATATCTCAAGAGAACGTCATTTTCACTACCGTAAAAAATGTTATAGCCAAGTTGTTTAACCACACTTCCAAGTTCTTCGTTTCTCTTATCAATTGACGTCGCAACAACTATCTCGTCAATTTTCTTTGAAAATGAGAGCCTCTCTAGGAGGACTTGAATCATTGGTTTATCACCAATTTTCCTCAACACTTTGTTAGGCAAACGAGTAGAACCCATACGGGCTTGAACTATCGCTACAGCCTTCACGTAGTTATCCAACGTGAGGGGTTTATCAATGTCTCAATGTCATGCGATGTGAAAGACGGAGCACGAGCAGGTTTGTGATTAACCGCAGCCACCACTTCACAAATTTGCTCCATATTGTCAACACCAACAATTATGCAAGATATATTTTCAAAACTTCTAACATGAGCAACACACTTTTCGAGAGCCGAAACTCCTGAACGTCTAACCCAAGTGTTAAAATCTAAAAACATGGTGTCCCATCGCCTGAAAAATTTATTTACCTGGATCTCTGGCGAAAGCAAAACGCCTTGAAGAAAAATTGATCGAGCATGAAATTCGATACCTAAATTTGCCAAACGTTCAAGCCAACCTGACGCATAAATTTGGTTATCAAAAACATTAACTGGTGCTTGAACCAAATCTATTTCATATCGTTTTGTAATGTCCGACAAACAGCCCGGATCATAAATCGAAACTCCGACTTTGGAAACAAGTTGCTGAGAGCGAAGTCCTTTTAAGCAGGAAAAGACTTTATCGCCATATCGAGCCAACAAATCTTCCGAATTGTGCAAAAGCAAACCTTGAATTTTATCTGCTCGCAATTTCTCAAGAGTATTCTCAAAATTTTTTGTCAGAAATCCAGTCACATCTTTACAGTTCGCAGGAATCGCAGGAATTTTCGAGATAACTTCCCAACCCTTAGTTCCGATTCTTCCCAAAACCTCGTGACAATCACCGTATGCACTTGCCGTGTCTAAAGTTCGAATGCCAGAATTCGAAGCGACCTGCATAATTTTTGCGACAACCTCGTCACTCAACTTGCCACTGCGGTTCAAAATACCGTAGTGAGAACCAAAATTCGCCGTACCCAACGCGAGCTTTTGCATCAAATTTTTAGCGACTAACGTCTAGGGGAATCACCGGCACCATCGGACCTTGCGTTAAATAGTCAGACTGCAAAACCTCGACCACGGCTTTGATATCTGCCGCGGTTATCTCTTGCCGTCCATACGGAATTGTCATTGAGGCTCCAAACGCTCTATTTAACGATACAAGCGAAGACCACAGCGGTTTCGCCAAGGCCCATCAAATCAAATCATTGTGACTGAATAATACCTGACTAAATTAGTCGGGTTTAGGGCTAGGCTGTG